>JAOPZO010000393.1 GCA_025964065.1 Solirubrobacterales bacterium
ACGACGCTGCTGCTCGGCGTCCTGGCAGCCCCCGCGGGCGCCGACCCGCGGGTGAACGCGATCGTCGAGGCGCTGCGGGAGGATCCCGTCTTCGTGAGCTCCGCGCTCTCCCGTGCGGTCCCGCCCGCCGAAGTCGCGCGCCTTTGGGCCGCCGTCGCCCGCTCGCCCGTCCCGACCTTCGTGGTCGTGGCGTCCGCGTTCTCCGGGGAAGCCGGCCTCGAGACGTTCGACGCGCTCCCCGACCTCCTCCACGACGGGCTCGGCCGCCCGGGCCTCTACCTCGTCGCGGACCGGTCGCCGTTCACCCTGCGCGGAGAGCCGGTGGCGCCGTGCTTCTTCGACCCCCGCCACGGGCCCGCAGTGCAGCGCACTCGCTGGCGCCTCGGCGGCCAGGAGGCGGAGCTCCCCGCCTGCAAGGCGTGCGCCAAGGCCGTCGCGACGGGCCGGGCGCCCGTCGCGCTCGAGGACCGCGGGCGCCCGTACTACGAGCAGGACACGCTGTGGGCGCGGACGGGCTTCGGCGCGCTCGACGACGGCCTACGGGCGCGCGTGCTGGCCGGGGAGGGGCGGCGATGAGGCGGGTCCTCGCGCTCACCGTCCTGTTCGCCGCGCTTCCGGCGCCCGCCCTGGCCGCCGACCGCCTCGACCTCCTCGCGGCGGAGCTGCGCCAGCGCGCCACCGCGGTCGACCGCCGAGGACGTCGACGACCGCGAGGTGCCCGACCGCCCCGAGGCCCAGGAGCGCCAGCAGCACGCGCTCGACGCCTACGCCGCGGCGCGCCGGGTCCTGCAGGGCCGGCCCGCGATGGTCGACCTCGTCGGCGCGCTCGTCCTGGTCGAGGACGGCAGCCGCGCGCTCGCCGAGGCGCGGGCGCTCGAGGCGGGGACCGGCGTGCCGCGCGCATCCCGCCCCTGCTCCTTCGACCCGCGCCACCCCGGAGCGACCCAGGCCGTCCGCTGGGAGCGCGACCTGGACGTCGCCGCCTGTCCGGCGTGCCGCGCCGAACGCGCCCCGAACGCGCTCCTCGAGGACGGCCGGCCGTGGTTCGAGGGCGACTCGCTGTGGGCGCGGACGGGCTTCGGCGCCTTCGAGGACGACCTCCCGCAGCGCGTCATCCGGGGCGAGCTCAAGCGGTAGCGCTCGAGCGGCGTGGGTACCTCGCGGCCATGACCGAGACCGAGCGCCCCGAAGACCCGGCCGTCGACGACGACGCCCTGATGCCCGACGGTCCCCTCACGCCGGAGGAGGCCGAGGGCGATCCCGCCTACGACCCGGACGACGAGGAGCTCAAGCGCCTCAAAGGCGGCTGAGCGGCGGCTCGACCCCTGACACCGAGGGGTGCCCGGGGAGCCTCGGGTGCTACGCTGCGTGTCCGCCGCGGGGTGGAGCAGTCTGGTAGCTCGTCGGGCTCATAACCCGAAGGTCGCAGGTTCGAATCCTGCCCCCGCTATGTCCCGAGGCGCAAGCCGAAGGACTGTTGGAAGCCCCCTCTCGCCAGGGGGCTTTCTTCGTTCTGGGCAGCGGTCGCCCGCGCAACAAGGGCCCTGAGCGCATGAGGGTTCGATGGGGTGACCTGACGGTCCAGGGACACGGCGCCGGGCAGCACCCCTGCCTCGCCGGCCCGGACCGCCCCGCGGCTCGATCGCGACGGTCACGAGAGAGCGTTGCGGCCGAGGGGACGGTCGTCCTGCCGGTGAAGCTCATTGCGAGGGGCTCGGTGACTGCGCCGGCCATCGTCCTCGGTGCGCCACCCCGGCCTGTAGCTTCTGGGAGCAGCGGCCGGCGCCGGCCGCTCGTTCCCCCGCATGCGCAAGGCCCTCTTCCAGCCCCGTCCGCTCCTTCCCCGCGGGCCGCTCGACCTGCTGCTGCAGGTCGTCATCGTCCTCGTCGCGTACGAGTCCTACCGGCTGAGCCGTGGCGCGATCGACGACCCGCTCACCGCCGTCGACGCGCTCGCGAACGCGACGTGGATCATCGAGCTCGAGCAGGCGCTCCGCCTGGACGTCGAGCGCGCCGTGCAGCGGTTCTCCGAGAGCGTCTGGGGGCTGCCGGAGGTCTCCTCGTTCCTCTACATCAACGTGCAGACCACGGTGAGCTTCACCGCGATGGCCTTCGTCTACGTGCGCCACCAGCACGCGTTCCGCTTCGTGCGCAACTGGTTCATCCTGACCTGGGGCATCTCCGTCGTCTGCTTCGTCCTGCTGCCGACGATGCCGCCCCGACTCGTCCCGGGTTTGGGCCTGACCGACAGCGTCGCGGTCTTCACCGGGATCGACCCGAGCTCCCGCGGCGTCAGCCAGTTCTACAACCCGTACGCGGCGGTCCCGTCGCTGCACGTGGGCATCGCGCTGATCGTCGGCCTGTCGCTCGCGCGGCTCTGCCGTCGGCGCCCGTTCCGCGTCTTCTGGGGCTGCTACCCGCTCCTGGTCACGTTCCTCGTGATGGCGACGGGCAACCACTACCTCTTCGACGCGGTTGCGGGCGCGGCCGTCGTCGCGGTTGCCGGGCTCATTGCCCGGTGGGTGCTGCGGTGGCGCTCCTCGCCCGGGGACGCCACGGGGCCCGCGCCCGCGCCCGCGGTCGAGCCGAGCCGCGAGCGGCTCGTCGGCTCGACCCCGGCCTAGAACCAGTCCGGGCGCATCTCGAGCGTCGTGCGGTCGAGCGCCGCGAGCAGGTCGAGCTGCGGGCCCGTGCGCGGGAGCTCGTAGGCGAAGAAGAAGCGCGCGGCCTGCCGCTTGCCGTCGTAGAACGCGCCCTGCCCGCCCTCGCACGCGAGGAGCTGCTCGAGCCACATCCAGGCGACGACGAGGTGGCCCGTCGCCTCGAGGTAGGCGGAGGCGTTCGCCAGCGCGGCCTCGACGTCCGGCTGGGAGAAGAGCGTCCCGGTGACCTCGAGCAGGCGCTGCAGGACCGCGGCGAGCTCCCCGCCGAGCCGCTCGGGCTCG
>JAOPZO010000414.1 GCA_025964065.1 Solirubrobacterales bacterium
GCGAAGCCCGCGCAGGGCGGGCCGCCGCGGGCGCAGCCGTCCTGCCCGAGCGCGAGGTCGGCGGGGACCGCGGGGTCGGGCTGCAGCTTGGACCAGTCGACCACGAGCCGGTAGCGGTCGGGACGAAGCGCGGCGAGCGCGTCGCGGTACGCGCCGAAGCCCGGCGGCGCGGCGCCCGGGGCGATGAGATGCACGTTCTGCTCGGAGATCCCGAGCTCGAGCGGGCGTCGCGCGTCGCGCGCGCCCGTGGTGCCGGTGGTCCCGGAGGCCGGCGCGCCCGTGGGCCCCCCGGCACGGAGCCGCGGCTCGCCCTTCTCACCGCAGCCCGAGAGCACGAGCAGGAGCCCGAGCGCGGCGAGCACCAGGAGCGGCACGGGTGAGCGCGGGCGTGCCGGGTAGGCCGGGGGCATGTTCCTCTTCTTCAGCAACCGCCTGGGCTGCCTCCCGTCCCTCCTGCTCTCGCTGGCGGTGACGGTGGTCCTGCTGCTGCTGCTCGGCGTCCTCTAGGGACTAGACCGCGGAGACCTCTTCCTCGTCCGCGACGCGGAACGAGGAGCCGCAGCCGCAGGCCGCCACGACGTTCGGGTTCACGACCTGGAACCCGGCGCCCTGGAGCGACTCGACGTACTCGATGACGGACCCGTCGACGTACGCGAGGCTCTGCGCGTCCACGAGGATCTTCATCCCGTGGTCCGTGAACACGACGTCGCCGTCGCGCTGCTGGTCGAACGCGAGCTGGTACTGGAACCCGGAGCAGCCGCCGCCGCGCACCCCGACCCGCAGGCCGGCGGTCTCGACGTCGGAGTCCTGGGCGCCCAGGAAGTCGCGGACCTTCGTCGCGGAGTCCTCCGTGAAGACGATGCCCTTGGCGTGGAGAGTGACCTCTGTGGTGCTCATGCTTCATTAAGTGTAGCGGCCGCTACCCTGGCGTCCAGATGCCCCACGCAGACGAACTGAAGGCCCGGATCGAGTCCGCCCTGCCCGGCGCGAGCGCCGAGGTGGAGGACTGGACGGGCGGCGGTGACCACTTCCGCGCCACGGTCGTGGCCCCCCAGTTCGCGGGCCTCTCGCGCATCGCGCAGCACAAGCTCGTCTACGGCGTCTTCGGCGCCGAGATCGGCGGCCCGATCCATGCCCTCGCCCTCACCACCAAGCCCACGGAGTGACCCCCGAGATGTCCGACAACCCCATCCGTGACGCCCTCGCCGGCGCCATCGCCGAAAACCCGACCATCCTCTTCATGAAGGGCACTCCCGACGCCCCCGCGTGCGGCTTCTCCGCCCGGACCGTCGGCGCCCTCCAGGCGCTCGAGGCGCCGTTCGCGGCCGTGGACATCCTCCCCGACCCGCGCATCCGCCAGGAGCTCAGCGCCCTCTCGGACTGGCCCACGATCCCGCAGCTCTTCGTCAACGGCGAGCTCGTCGGCGGCGCGGACATCGTCGCGGAGATGTACGAGACCGGCGAGCTCTCGCAGGTCCTGGGCCTCGAGGCCACCGGGGACGCCCCCGCCGAGGCGCCCGCCGCCGTCGAGGAGCCCGCGGCCCCGCCGCTGCAGATCGAGAACCGCCTGTAGTCCCGCCCGGCGCGCCCCGGCCCCGGAGTCCCGCTCCTAGGCCGGCGGCGCGTCCCCGTCGGCCCACGGGAGCAGCGCCGCGATCCCCGCGACGGCCAGCACCGACTCCACCGCGCGGCTCGGCCGCCGGTAGGCCACCTGCCAGTCCTCCGCGGCCGCACTGCGGGGCAGCTCGAGCAGGAGCCCGAGCCCCGTGGAGTCGACGAACTCGAGGTCGGCGAGGTCCAGCACGACCCGGGACGCGGTGCCCCGGGCGGTGCTCACCGCCCGCCGCACCTGCCGCGCCGTCTCCACGTCGAGCTCCCCGCGGAGGGCGAGCACCGTGACATCGCCCTCCTGCTGCGCGCGGACGGAGAGCCCGGGCGGCAGGACCCCGCGCGCGGCCGGGACCGGGACCGCCGCGATGGGCGCGGGCCGCCCGAAGTGATGGCCCTGCAGGTGCGTGACGCCCAGCGCCCGCAGCTTCGCCGCCGTCGCCGGGTCCTCGACCCCCTCGGCCACCGTGGTGACGTCGAGGTCCGCCGCGAGGCTGACGATGGCCTTCACGACGCTCTCGCTCGTGGCGTGCGTGAGGAGCTCCCGCACGAAGCGCATGTCGATCTTGAGCTCGTCGACGGGGATGCGCTGGATACGCGTCAGCGAGTTCCAGCCCGTCCCGAAATCGTCGAGGGCGAGGCCGCAGCCGAGGCCGCGGAGCTCGGCCGCGAAGCCGACCGCGGCGTCCGCGTTCGTGAAGAGCGCCGTCTCCGTGAGCTCGAGGGTGACCCGTGCCGGGTCGGCTCCCGTCCGCTCGAGCGCGGCGCGGAGGCGCGTGATGACGCTCGGGTCGCCGACGGACTGCGCCGAGAGGTTGACGTGGACGTGCTCGCCCCGCCCGGCGATCTCGACGGCGTGCTCGAGGACCCAGGCGTCGATGTCGGTCATGAGGCCGTGCTCCTCGGCGGCGGGGAGGAACTCCGCGGGCGGGACGAAGCCGCCGCGCCCGTCGCGCAGGCGGATGAGCAGCTCGTGCCCCGTGGTGAGCCCGGTCGCGCTCGCGACGATGGGCTGGGCGAAGAGGACGAACTGGTCCTCCTCGAGCGCGGTCCGGATCCGCGCGGCCCAGCGGAGCGCGTCCGCCTCGTGCCGCAGCCGGGCCTCGCGGACACGGCGGGCCGTGGCGTCCGCGAAGGTCACGAGCCGGCCGGGGCCCGAGCCCACGTCGGGGAGCTCCGTCGAGGTCCAGGAGACCGCCAGCGGCGTCCCGTCGGCGGTTGCGAAGCGGTCGTCGTCCGCCCGGGCGGTGCCCTCGGGGACGTCGATCGCCGGGACGCCCGCCGCGCCCGTGCCGCCGGGGTAGACCGCCTCACGCAGCGCGCGACCGAAGAGCGCCTCCGGGGAGGTGCCGAGGAGCTCGGCCGCCGCCGCGTTCGCGTAGGTGATCCGCCCCTCGCGGTCGCAGGTGAGCAGGCCGTCGGCCATGCTCGAGGTCACCGCGAGGAGGTAGTCGCGTGCAGCCTCGATGTCGCGCTCGTGCGCGTCGCGCCCCGTGAGGTCGACCGACACGGAGACGCTCCCGACGGGCGTCCCGTCGTCGCCGACGAGCGCCGTCGACTCGACGTGCACGGGGCGGACGATCCCGCGCTTGTCGCGGAGGTGCAGTTCGCCCTCCCAGCCCCCACCCGCCGCGTCCTCGGCGCGCACGCCGGTGCCCCGCTCGGGTTCGACGGCGGGGAGCAGCTCGGCGATGCGGCGGCCGAGCGCCTCGTCTCGGTGGAAGCCGTACAGCGCCTCGGCGCCGTCGCTCCACTGCGTCACGGCGCCGTCGAGGTCGGTCGCCACCACGGCCGCGGGCACCTTGTGCAGGAGCTGGCCCTGCTGCACGAGGAGGTCGCGGGCGCTGCGTGCCTCGGTGACGTCGGCGTGGTGCACGACGACCCGGAGGGGGCGCTCGGCCGGGAAGCGGTTGGCGCGGACGACGAACCAGCGCGGGCCCGCGGGGGTCTCGCAGGCGTACTCGAGCTCGAACCGGTCGCTTCCCCCGGCGACGATCGCGCGCAGCCCGGCCGCCAGCCTGGCGTCGGCGGGCGCACCCGTGGCCTCGAGCGCCGTGAGGTAGTCCTGGCCCGGCGCCGGGCGGACGCAGCTCGTGCCGGCCTGGGCCCAGGCGCTCCAGGCCGTGTTGGCGGCGAGCACCTCGCCGCGCGCGTCGAGGACCGCGACGTGGCTCGGCAGCGCGTCGAGGGTCGAGCGCCAGAAGGCGCGGGCGTTGCGCAGACGCTCCTGGAGCGCGAGCGGGTCCCCCACGCCGGCGCCACGCACGGGCGCGTCGCGGCCGCGCTCGGCCGTGGCGGCCCCCATCGTCGCGGCATCGTGCACGCGGGCGGCGTCGCCGCCGTGGCGCTTCGCCCACTGCAGCGCGGCGTCGGCGGCGGCATGCAGCTGCGCGCGGGACAGGCCGGGCCCCACTCGCAGAGCCCGACGGACGCCGTCACGGGCGGCGTCTCGGGGTGATGGAGCGCGGCGACGCGCGCCCGGACGCGCTCGGCGACCACGAGCGCCGAGGCGGCGTCGCTGCCGTCGAGCACGAGCGCGAAGACGTCGCCGCCGACGCGCGCGCAGAGGTCCTCGGCACGCCCGCCGGCAGCGAGCTCGCCGCCCACGAGCTGCAGGAGCAGGTCCCCCGCCTCGTGGCCGAAGGCGTCGTTGACCGCGGTGAGCTCGTCCAGGCCGACGAGCGCGAGCGTCACGGGGTGCCCGTGGCGGCGCGAGCGGCTGATGACCTCCTCCAGCCGCTGCTCGTACCAGCGGCGGTTCGTCAGGCCGGTGAGCGCGTCCGTGGCGGCCTGGCGCTCGACGGCGGCGCCCGCCTCGACGTTCCCGAGCGCGACCGCGACGAGGTCGGCGAGGTCCGTGAGCAGCGGGAGCACCTGCTCCGCCGGGCCGTCGACGGCACGCCAGCCGACGACGATCGCGCCCCAGAGGCGTCCGTAGAGCCGCACGGGCACGGCGACGGAGGACGCGAGGCCGAGCGCCGCGAGGCGGCCCGTCGGCTCGCCCACCCGCGCCTCCCCGGTGCGGAGCAGCTCGGCGAGCTGGCCGCCCGGGAGCAGCGGGGCCTCGTCGCCCACGCCGAAGGACCCGTCGGCCGGCAGGCGACTCACCGCCCCGACGGCGAGGGAGCCGACGTCGGTGAAGCGGAGCGCCCAGCAGCCGTCCGCGTCGACGAGCGCGGCGACCTCGGTGCACAGGAGCTCGTAGAGCGCGTCGCTCTGCGCGCCGGCCGCGACGGCGGTGGCGACGCGGCGCAGGACGTCGCGCCCTGCAGCGAGGTCGGCCTCCCGGCGTTCGGCGGCCTTGAGCTCCGTGACGTCGTGGAAGTGGACCGAGAGCCCACCACGGTGCGGCACGGCCTGGATGGCGAACCAGCGCTGCAGCGGCGGGTAGAAGCCCGTCGCGGTCGCGACGCGCCCCTCGGCGAGCGCGGTCCGGTAGCACGCCTGCCAGGGGCTGTCGGCGACACCCGGGAAGCGGTCGAAGATGACGTCGCCGAGCAGGTCGTCGGCTTGGAGGAGCGTCGCGGCGGGCGCGTTGACGTACGTGAAGCGCCACTCCCGGTCGAGGATGAAGAACGGGTTCGGCACGACGGCGAGCAGCTCGCGCGCGGTCGTCTCCGAGAGGTGGGTGGGGAGGGTCTGCATCGTCGTCGGCCGGGCCGGCCGAACGGGCCGCCCGGCGTCACTGTGACAGACCGCCTCCGTGTCGCTTTTCAACTGGCACGCCGTTGAGACCGGCGGCGTGCCCGACGTCCTAGCATCGACCCCATGAGCGTGCCGACCGCCGTGTTCTCCGCCTTCCGTTGGTCCGGGAACCGGCTCGACGTGCTCGACCAGACCCGGCTCCCGCACGCCGAGGCGTGGGTCCCGTGCACGCGCGCGGCCGACGTCGCCGACGCGATCCGCCGGCTCGCCGTGCGTGGCGCGCCGAACATCGGGATCGCCGCGGCCTACGGCGTCGCGCTCGAGGTGGCCGCCGAACCCGAGGGCTGGAGGCCGGGCGTCGCGGCGCTGCGGGCCGCGCG
>JAOPZO010000461.1 GCA_025964065.1 Solirubrobacterales bacterium
AAGGCCCAGACGCCCGCGGCGACGACGACGACGCCGGCCGCCGCGGCCACCACCGCGGCGACGACGACGAAGGCGGCGTGCGGCGCGCCCACCTCACGCTTCGCGAAGGCGAGCCTCCTGCGCACGACCCGGGCCGCCCTCCGCGGCACCGCGACGCCCGGGAAGGGCTGCACGCTCCGCTCCGTGGCCGTCGCGATCGGCCGCAAGTCGGGCGCGCGCTGCCGCTTCCTCCAGGCGAACGGCCGCTTCGGCGCACTGCGCAGCTGCAACCGCACGCGGTACCTGGCCGCGAAGGGCACCTCGAGCTGGAGCTTCGACCGGAAGCTGCGGCTGCCGCGCGGCTCCTACGTCGTGTGGTCGCGCGCGACGAACTCCGCCGGCGCCGTGGAGCGGAAGGCGAAGGCGCGCAACCTGCTCCTGCGCAAGGTGGCGCGCTGAGCGCACGCTCCGCGGGTACACGTCCGGGGTGCGCCCCACCGACATCGTGCTCGCCCCCTACCGCGCCGTGAAGCTGTCCGTGCAGGTCGTCACCGACCTGCACGAGTTCGCCGAGCGGATGCGCGCGGAGGAGGACCCGTTCTCCCGCCTGCGCCGCGCCATCGAGGACGGGCTCGAGGACCTCGACACGGTCGCGGGGAAGGTCGACTCGGTCGACCGCCACCTCGGCGCGCTCGACGAGCACGCGGTCACGCTGATGCGCGAGGTCAACACGCTCATCGCGACGGCGCGGGAGCTCATCATGGGCGGTGCGGACCTCACCGCCACGGCGAAGGAGCTCGACGCCCACGCCCAGGTGCTCGACGGGCACGCGGTCGGGCTCGACGCGCACGCGGTGCAGCTCGACGGGACGGCGACCGAGCTCGTCACGGGCGGGCGGGACCTCACCGGGACGGCCAAGTCGCTCGATCGCCGCGCGGCCGAGCTCATCGTGGGCGGTGGCGACCTCACGGACACCGCGAAGCACCTCGACGGGAACGCCGAGGTGCTCAACGAGCTCGCGGCGAGCCTCGACGCGACGCTCGGGCTCTTCCGGGCCGCGTTGCCGCAGCTGCTCGGTGCGCTCGACACGGTGGAGGAGCTCGAGGAGTCGATCGAGACCGTCGCCGACACCATCGAGCCCCTTCAGAAGACCGCGGAGAAGGTCGGCCGCGTGACCGACCGGTTCTCCCGGAGCTGACGGCTAGCGCACCTTCCTCAGGAACGGGACGACCGTCCTCACGAAGTCGTTCGTGGCCGGCGAGGCCGACAGCGGGTCGATGTGCGCGTACGTCCGGGTGCGGTCCACGAGCGTGACGCTGCGCGAGGGCACGCCGGACTGCTTCGCGAGCGCCTTCGCCCCGTCCAGGACGCGCTGCCGCCCCAGCGAGGTGCTGAAGGCGTAGATCGGCACCTTGACGTCGCGGCCGCGGGTCGTGCGGAGGCCGAGCACCTTCTGCGCCGGGGTCGCCCGGCCGTTGTTCACGGCCGAGCCGTCGAGCGACAGGCGGCGTGGGTGGTACCAGGACGAGCCGTCCATGCCGGGCAGGCCGGAGAAGACGCCGGCGATCCGGGTGACCGTGCCGAGCCCGCCCTCCACGAAGCCGCGCGGGTCGCCCGAGGTGGCGAGCGAGCCGAGGTGCGCCTGGACGAGCGCGAGGGAGTCCGGGCCCGTGTCGACGTCGAGCGCGTAGCCGTAGGAGGCGAGGTTCGTCGCGGTGACCGGCGGCTTCAGGTCCTTCGGGAGGAGGGGCCAGGCCTGGAGGATCGAGGGCGCGTCGGGCTCCTCGAGCGCGAGCGTGGAGCCGACGGCGTTGAAGACGCCCGCCGCCCACGGGAGGTTCAGGCCGACGAGGTCGAGGAAGGGCTTCCCGGCGATCTCGGCGACCTGCGTCCTCGCCGCGGCCGTGGTCACGGGCGCGCGCCCGCCGCTGCCGCCGTCGATGTAGACGAGGCCGGAGAGGTCCTTCGCGCCGGCGCGGCCCGCGAAGTCCCAGGTCGCGTACGCGGTGGCGATCGTGCCGCCGAGCGAGTGGCCGCCGAGCACGACCCTGCGACCGCCCTTCCTGGCCTCCTTCACGACGCGGCGGAGGTCCTCGACCGCGACGCGCATGCCCCAGTCCTTCGCGTAGGGGGCCTCGGCGGGGGTGAAGTGCGCGGGGCCGTCGGACTTGCCGATCCAGCCCAGGTAAGAGTCGAAGAGCTCCTGGCCCGTGGCCTTGCCCTCCTGCGCTCGCTTGAGCACCGACGTGTCCTTCAGCGTGTTCTCGCGGCGGTCGACGGACCAGACCTGCCAGCCCGGGAGCTTCGGCAGCAGGGCGTCGACCACGGGCTTGAAGTAGGAGGCGCCCGCGGAGGTGCCCGGCATGAGCACGAGCACCTTGTCCGCGGAGGCGGGGCCCTGCTTCAGGAGGGTCACCACGTCGCTGGCGGCCGGCCCGGGACCGGGGCTCGGGATCGTCGTGATGCGCTCGGCGGCGCTCGCGGGCGCGGCGGCGGCAAGGAGGGCGGCGGCGCACGCGAGGGGCGCGGCCAGCCGGAGGGTGAGGGAAGTCATCGCGCGGCAGCCTCTCATGCCTTGACGGTGTTCGCCGCTGCCATCCGTCGAGCGCTCAGGCGTCGAGCACGAGGTCCCCACGCGGCGTGGTGCAGCACAGGAGCGCCGAGCCGCCGTGGACCTCGCCGCCCTCGACCTCGCCCGCGAGGACCGCCGTGCGGCAGCCCTGGCAGCTCCCGACGCGGCAGGCCGCGCCGGACGGGACGCCGTGGCGGTCCGCGAGGTCGAGGAGGCTGGGAAGCGAGGCGTCCCAGGCGACGGAGACGCCGGAGCGGCGGAACTCCACGCGCGGCTCGTGGGCCGGCGCGCCCCCGAACGCCTCGGACGCGAGGTGCACCGCG
>JAOPZO010000463.1 GCA_025964065.1 Solirubrobacterales bacterium
CAAGGTCCCGGTGGGCGGCGAGGCGCCCGTCGTCGGAAGGGTGGTCGACGAGGCGCTCGAGAGCGTCCGCGGGATCCTCGGCGGCAGTCGCGACAAGCCCGCCGCCCCTGCGACGGCACCAGCGGCCGGCGGCGAGGCCGGCACCCTCTTCGACTACCTCTTCGGCGGATGACATGAAGCTTCCAACCAGATCCGCACGTGCAGCCTCCAGCACCCGGGGCAAGGGCTTCATCTACGCCCTCGGCCTCCTCGGGCTCGGAGCGGCGGTGCTCCTCATGTTCGTCGGCTTCAACGCCCCGAACGCGATCCCCGGGCGCTCGTACTACAACCTGTCGGCGGCCTTCAAGGACGCGGACAACCTGACGGGCTCCTACCAGGTGCGCATCGGCGGCCGGCTCGTGGGGCAGGTGCTGCGGCCCCGCGTGGAGAACGGCAAGGGCGTCGTCGACCTGCAGCTCACGCCCGAGGTCGAGCCCCTCCGCAGCGACAGCACGATCCGCGTCCGCCCGCGGTCCCCCGTCGGTGTCCGCTTCGTCGAGCTCGTGCCCGGGACGAAGGGCACCCCGCTCCGTGAGGGCGGCCGCATCGGGTCCGGGCAGACGTCCGAGACGGTCCAGCTCGACGAGGCGCTCGGCACCCTCGACGCCTCGCGGCGTGAGAAGGCGGGCACGCTGATCAACCAGCTCGGCGTCGGCCTCCTCTCGCGCGGCGAGGACAACAACACGACCCTCCGGGTCGCCCCGGGCTTCCTCGACAAGCTCGAGTCGGTGTCCGAGGCGGTCAACGCGCGCAGCGGCGCACCCCAGCGGTTCGTCGCCGGCTCGCAGGGTGCCGCGAACGCGGCCGACCCGGTGCGCGACACCATCGCGACCGGGTTCAAGCCGGGGTCGGAGGCGCTGGACGTGTTCGTGCGCAACGGGGACGCGCTCAAGGACCTGCTCGACGTCGCGCCGCCCACCCTGTCCGGCGTGCGGACGGGGCTGCAGCGGACGGACCCGTTCCTGGGTGCGGCCGCCGACTTCTCCCGCGAGGCCCGTCCGCTCCTGACGAGTGCCGTGCCGGCGCTGCGGCAGACCGCGGCGCTCATGAGCGAGGCCCGGAAGGGCCTGCGCGACTCGAAGGCGACGCTGAGGCTCGTCGACCGTGCCGTGCCGCCGACGCTGCGCCTCCTCGACACGGTGCGCCCGGTGCTCCCGAACGCCGACACCGTCCTCCGCACCTCGCTCCCGCTGCTCGACGAGGTCGCGCCGCGGGGCTGCGACCTCGACCTCTTCTTCACCAATTGGGAGTCCATGCTCGCCTACGGCAACGAGGGCGGGAGCTTCCTCCGCCTGAACGTCGAGATCGCGCCCGAGTCCCTGGGCGGCGTCGACCTGACCCGCAACTTGGGCGGCGTCTTCTCCGAGCCCTACCCCGAGCCCTGCCAGGTCGGCAAGAAGGGAGTCACGCGATGAGCGGGGACAAGCGCGGGATCCTGCCCCGCTTCGAGGTCGTCCCGGGTGAGCACCGTGCGCACCCGTTGCGCAACGGGCTGCTCTTCCTCGCGCTGCTGGGGTTCGTCCTCTTCTGCGGCTACACGCGGAACATCCCGTTCGTGAACAACGGCGGCCAGGTCGTCAAGGCGGAGTTCTCCAATGCGATCAACGCGTCGACGGGGAACATCGTCCGCTCACGGGGCGTCGAGGTCGGCGAAGTGACGAAGATCGAGCGCGACGACGACGGCGAGGGTGCGGTCCTCACGATGAAGCTCAAGAAGGATGCCGGCATCAAGGTCATGAAGGACGCACGCGCCGACCTGTTCTGGCGCACGCTCCTCGGTCGCAACATGTACGTCGACCTCGACCCGGGCACGCAGGCCGCGGGCGATCTCGGTGACGCCCGGATCCCCGTCAAGCGGACGTCGAACCAGGTCGAACTCGACCAGGTGCTCGCGAGCTACGACTCCGACGGGCGGAAGGGCGTTCAGACCTTCATGCGCGAGTTCGACACGGCCTTCTCCGATCCCGATGCCCCGGGTGCCTCCATCGAGGCGCTCGCGCCGGCGATGACGAACGCCGCCGGCGGCCTCCCGGCCCTGCGCGGCCAGGCCCCGGGCGACGACATCACGACGCTCGTGCGGACCGCGAGCAGGACGCTCGGTGCCCTCGCCGCCGACGAGAGCCGCCTGGCCGGCCTGATCGACGGCGCGGACGTCACCTTCTCCGTGACCAACGCCCGCCGGCAGGACATCGGCGCGATGCTCGATCAGGCACCCGCGACGCTTCGAGAGACCCAGACCACGATGAGGCGGGTGCGCACGACCCTCGACGCCGTCGACCCGGTCGCCTCCGAGCTGCGCCCCGGCGTCCGCGAGGTCGACGACGCCGTCCGCACCACCCGCCCGGCACTGCGGCAGCTCACCAAGGTGCTCCCGTCCGCCAACCCCGCGCTCCGTCAGCTCGTCCCCGCGATGCGGGACCTCAAGGCCGCGACGCAGGTCGCCACGCCGCTCATGCGCGAGGCGGCACCGGTCCTCGACCGGGCGGGCGGGACGATCCTCCCGTTCCTGGACGAGGTGGACCCGGACACCAAGCTGAAGAACCACCAGGCGATCGGTCCGTTCTTCTCCGTGCTGTCGTCGGGGTCCAGCTCGTTCGATGCCAACGGCCACGCCATGCGGTTCCAGGCCGGCGTGGGCGAGCGGTCGGCGACGAACACGCTGCCGTGCCAGACCGGCATCTTCGACAAGAACCCGCCGGCAAGCGACCTCGCGGCCTGTCAGGCGCTCACGGGTGCCCTCTCGGGCCTGTTCGGCGGCGGGCTCCCCGGCGCCACCGCCAGGGACGTCCGCACGAGCGGCAGGGTCGTCGAAGCGTCGCGGCCACGGGTCCTGACGGGGCTTCCGAGCCTCGGATCAGCGCCCGTCGGTGCCGCGTCGCCCTCCCATCCCACGAAGGCGGCAGCGACCGTCCTCGATCAGGTCGGCGACGTCTTGAAGGGGGTCCTCCGATGAGCCGCTTCAGCTCCGACCGGCTGCGCCTCGAGCTCAGGCGCTCGCGCCTCCCCGCCGCGCAGTACCTCTTCCTGATCGCCTGCGCCGCATTCGCGGGCACGATCATCTTCAAGAACCAGTTCTACGAGAAGCCCTGGGTCGCCAAGCGCGTCTACCAGGTGGCCTTCGACGACACCAAGGGCGTCACGCCCGGGGTCCAGCGCATCCGGCTGGCCGGCGTCGACGTCGGGGTGGTGCGTGATGCGAAGCTCGTCGACGGGCGCCCCGTCCTGACGCTCTCGATCGAGAAGAGCAAGGGGAAGATCTACGCGGACGCCCGGATGCGGCTGCGACCGCTCACACCGCTCCAGGACATGTTCGTCGACATCGAGAGCCGCGGCACCGAAGCGGCGGGCGAGCTCGGGGACGATCAGGTCCTGAGCGCCCGGCGCACCGTGAGCCCCGTCGACGTCTCGCGGGTCCTCAACACCTTCGACGGCACCACCCGGGAGCGGATGCGTCTGCTCCTGGACGACATGGGACGGGGCCTCGAGGACAACGGGGCCCAGCTCCGGGCCTCCTTCGAGCAGCTCGCCCCCTTCCTCAAGGCGGCCGACCGGACCACGGGGGTGCTGAAGCAGCGGCGGCAGCAGGTGGCTCGCGTGGTGACGAACCTCGGCAAGCTGACGACGGCGCTGTCCGAGCGCGACGAGCAGCTCACCTCCCTCGTCCGGGACGGCAACTCGACCCTGGCGGAGATCTCGCGGGTGCAGGACAGCTTCGACAGCACCCTCGCCCAGCTCCCACCGCTCCTGAGCACCATGCGCACGTCGTTCGCGGCGCTGCGGACGACCGAGGACGAGCTCGATCCCGCTCTGGCCGACCTCCGCCCGGTCGCGGACAAGCTCGAGAAGGGGCTCGAGGGCCTCGAGCGCTTCGCCGTCCAAGCCACGCCGGCCATCGCCTCGCTCGAGCCCGCGGTCAAGCAGCTGCGTCCGCTCGCGGACGACCTCCGGCCGGCCGCGCGGTCCCTGCGCTCCTCGCTGACGGCGCTCCGGCCGCAGGTCCCGAAGCTCGATCGCATGACGGACGAGACCGTCCCCTGCCTGCCGCAGATCGGCAACTTCTTCAACAACACCATCTCGGTGCTGAAGTTCTACGACTCCTACGGCACCTTCCCGCGCGGAGAGAACACGGTGGACGGGAACGGCCTGTTCGGGCTGGGGCCGGCCGTCAACCTGCGGAAGCTGCCGTCCTGCACCGACGGAGGGCGCAAGCCATGAGGATCGACAACCGCGGTGGCAAGATCTTCGGGCTGGCGCTCTTCACCGTCGTCTGCCTGGGCATCTTCGTCTACCTCTTCCAGGCGGCGGGTGGCCGCCTGAGGGTGAACCAGCCCTACACCGTCAAGGCCCTGGTCCCCAGCGCGTTCCAGCTGACCTACAACGGTGACGTCCGGATGGCCGGGGTCAAGGTCGGACAGATCTCGAAGATCACGAACAAGGGCGCCTACGGGGTCGTGAGCATGGAGCTCGAGGACGAGCGCGCTCCGTTGGCGAAGGACTCCACGGTGCAGGTGCGGACGAAGACGCTCGTCGGCGAGAACTACATGGAGATCGTGCCCGGCAAGCAGACCGCCGGCCCGCTCGAGAACGGCGGCACCCTGCCGATCGAGCAGGCGAAGGACGCAATCCAGCTGGACGAGATCCTGGACACCCTGGATGCGGGGACGCGACGCGAGGTGCAGCGCAACCTCGACGGCCTCGGGCCGGGCGTGAAGGGGCGCGGCGCGGACATCAACCGGCTGTTCGCCGCCCTCCCGCCCACCGCGACCCAGGGGGATCGCACGCTGGGGCTGCTGAAGGCCCAACGCGCCCAGGTGGCAGCGATCGTCGACAACACCGGCGCGGTGATGCAGGCGTTCGCCGATCGCACGCAGCAGGTCCGCACCCTGGCCCGCCAGGGCAAGGCGACGGCCATCGCGGTCCGCGATCGTGACGAGCAGTTCGGCGCCGCGCTCCGCGAGCTCCCGCCGACACTCGAGCGCGCACGGAGCTCCGTCGCGAACCTCGCGTCGTTCGCGACCAACGCAACGCCGGTCATGCGCGACCTGAGCGTGGCGTTCAAGGACCTCACGCCGGTCATGCGCGACCTGACCCCGGCGGCGCGGAGCACGCGAGAGCTCTTCGACGAGCTCCCGCCGTTCCTCGACGTGGTGGACCCGGCGCTCGAGCAGCTCAGCCCGTTCGCGGAGCAGCTGCGCCCCGCCGTCGGCTCGACGGACGCGTTCCTCCGCCAGGTGAACCCGGCTCTGGAGTTCCTGCAGCCCTACCGCGAGGAGCTCGGCTCGTTCTTCCCGAACGCGGGCTCGGCGGTCGATGCCACCGATGCGGTCGGCCACCTCGGGCGCGTGCACGCGGTCATCGCGCCCTCGAGCTTCACCGGGCTCGACGCGAACACGAAGAAGGCCCTCGACGCACTCATCGCCGCGGGCGGGCTCTCCCAGCTGGTCGGCGAGAAGGTCAACGGCTACCCGCGCCCGGGCACGGTCGGCGAACCGGACACCAAGTCGAACTTCCGCCAGGTCGCCACCCCGGGAGGGAAGTAGGTCCCCCTGACCCGGGTCCGGACCGGCCCCTGGGGGCGGAGGCTCCTGGGCCTCTGCCTGGTCGCCGCATGCCTGTTCCTGGTCGCCGGCCTCCAGCCGAGCGCCGCGCCGTCGCTCCTGGCGGACCCGTCCACCGGGCCCGGGAAGGCGACCCCGCCGCAGGAGCGGGCGTTCGGCGCCGAGCCGATCGTCGTGACCGCGACGGGCGACCTCGCGACGCAGACGCTGACCACCGAGGGCCTCACCGGCCTGCTGACCTTCGAGGGCAGGGCCGCGAAGCTCGCGGGCGTCCAGGCCGTCTACGGCCCGGGGACGTTCCTGAACCAGACCGTCGGGCAGGTCGAGACCGTCATCCAGCGGGAGCTGGGACCGGTCGCCGCCCGCGCCGAGGAAGTCGCCAAGGCGGCGTTCGCCGAGGCGCGCCGCCGAGGCCTCGATCCCGGGCGAGCGGAGCGCATCGGCGAGACCGCGCGCTTGGAGGCGCTCGGGAAGAAGCGGGACGAGTACCAGTCGCTCTTCACGCGCTACGGCTACCTCGGCCTCCCGTCGCTCGCGAATCGCAACTTCGTGCTGGGTCTCGTCTTCGGCGCCGGGACGACGCCGAAGGAGCGCTTCCAGTGGCTCTTCCCGGACGCCAGGCACGCCCTGGTGCTCATCCGTCCCGAGGCCGGACTCTCCGACGCGCGGCTCCGCGCGCTGGGTGCCGAGCTCTCGAGGCTCGCCGCGTCGGCGTCGACAGCCGGCGTCCGCCTCGACGTCGCAGGAGTGCCGCTCGTGGTGGCAGCGGTGGCGGAGACGTTCTCCAGCGAGCTGCTGCGGCTCGCACCGGTCGTGGTGCTCGGGATGCTCCTGGCGCTGTGGGCGGGGCTACGAGCCCGGCGTGGACGCCTGGCCTTGCTGGTCCCGGCCGGGCTCGCCGTGCTCGCCACCGCGGCGGCGTCGCGCCTGCTGGGGCTCGGACTGACGCCGGCGACGGTCGCCGCGCTGCCGGTCGTGCTCGGTCTGGCGGTCGACTACGGCGTGCAGCTGCAGGTCCGGGCCTTCGCCGAGCGCGCCGCGGGGCATTCGCCCGCCTCGGCGGGCCGGCGGGCGGTCGCGGTCATCGCGCCGACCCTGCTCGTCGCCGCGACGGCGATGGCGGCCGGCTTCCTGGCGTTGACGCTGTCGAGCGTGCCGCTGATCGACCGGCTGGGGCAGACGCTCGCGGTCGGCACGATGCTCGCGGTCGTCATCGTCCTCGCGCTCGCGCCCTGGACGGGGGGCATCGGGGACGCACGCGGCGGCGTCCGGATGCCCGAGGACCTGCGGCTGCCCCGGGTGCCGGCCCTCCTGCGTGGCCGGGGGCGCCTCGGATTCGCCGCGGGCTGCGTCATCGCGGTGGTGGGGCTCGTCCTCGCGGGGGGCACCCGGGTGCAGTCCGACGTCGCGGAGCTGGCACCGCGGGGCCTGCCGGAGCTCGCCGCGGTGGAGCGAACCCAGCGGGAGCTCGGAGTCGGCGGGACGCTGCGGATCGCGATCACCGGCGCCGACGTGACGCGCCCCGACGTGCTGGCCTGGCAGGCGGCGCTGACCCGGAGGGCGCTCGCGGCCGACCCGCGGCTCCGTCCCGGACCGAACCTGGGGGAGCTCCTGAGCGCCGGGGGCGCGACGCCCGAGAGTCCCGAGCAGGTCCGGCGCCTGCTGGCGGTCGTGCCCTCGTACTTCCTCGACGCCGTGTTGAGCCGCGACCGCCGGCGGAGCGAGATGACCTTCGGCGTGCCGGTCGTCGACGTGCACGAGCAGGGGCGCATCCTCGCCCGGCTGCAGCCCGCGCTGGACGACGCGCCGCCCGGCGTGCGGGTGGAGGGAGCGGGGCTCGTGGCCAGCGCGGTCTCGAGCGTCGAGGCCCTGGAGGGCGATCGCGGCAAGCTGCTGCTGCTCGCGTCGCTTGCCGTCGCCCTCGTGCTGCTGGTCGTCCACCGCCGGCTTGACCGGGCGCTCATCCCACTCGTTCCCGCGCTGATGGCCGCGGGGATCTCCGCCTGCCTCGTTCGGGCGCTCGGCATCGACCTCTCCCCGCTCGGAGCCGGACTCGAGCCGCTCGTCCTCGCGGTCGGCGTGGAGTTCGGTGTGCTGCTCGACGCGCGCTACCGGGAGGCGCGGACGGCGGGCGCCGGCCGGGACGCGGCCGCGACCGCGGCGCGCCGGCACGTC
>JAOPZO010000484.1 GCA_025964065.1 Solirubrobacterales bacterium
CGCTCCAGGACGAGGACCTCGCCCGTGGTGCCGTCCACCCGCACGCGGTCGCCGTCGCGGATGACCTCGGTGCCGTCGCGGGTGCCGATGACGCAGGGGACGCCGAGCTCGCGCGCGACGATGGCGCCGTGCGAGATGGGCCCGCCGATGTCGATGACCATCGCGGCCGCGACGACGAGCACGGACGCCCAGCTCGGGTCGGTCGTCCGGCACACGAGCACCTCGCCCACGTCGGGCCCGTCGTCCTCCTCGGGATCCAGGACGAGGCGGGCGATGCCCTCGACGACCCCCGGGCAGACGGGCGTGCCGGTGACCACGACGCGATCGTCGCGGGCGCCCGTGCGGTCGAACCTCGGGACGGGCACCGGGCTGCCGCGCCAGGACTCCGGGAGCTCCTCGGCGAGATAGCGCTCGCGGCTCGCGCGGCGCTCGGCGACGAGCTCGCGGGCGCCCGGCGGCAGCGCCCGGGCCGTGAGCTCGGGGAGCGTCAGGAGGAACACGTCCTCGGGGGCATCGAGCTCGCCGGCGGCGGTGAGCTCCGCGCCGAGCACGAGCGCGGCGGCGCGCGCGGCGTCCACGCACTGCAGGAACGCCGCCTTCCCCGTGCCGCGCAGCGGCACGAAGGTTCCGGCGAGGTGGAGCACGAGCCGGGCCGCCGGCCGGCGGTGCCGCGGGGTGGCGGCGAGGACCTCGCGCTCGGCCTGCCGGCGCTCGTCGATCCGGCGGCGCTCCATGGCCGCCGGGCCCTGCTCCTCGTCCATCCCGCGGTAGCTCTCGAGCGTCTTGTGGAGCGGGCGCGGGTCCAGCCGCCACACCCGTGCGGCGAGCTCCCCCTCGTTCGGGCCGTGGTAGCCGTGCGCCCGGACGAAGCCCTCGAGCGTCCCCTGCCCACGGGAGACCCGCCACAGGTCGGCGACGTACGCGGTCTCGGACATCTCGCCGTAGCCCGTGAGCAGCGTGGTCTCGAGCCCGGGCCGGCCGGCGGCCTCGGCCACCGCGCGGACCTGCTCGTAGAGCCCCTGGCAGAGGAACGCCGCGAACGTGTGCGGGCGCATGACGTGGAGGAACCGCTCCGCGGCTTCCGCGAGCTGGACCCGGGCGGCGTCCGCCCCGGCGAGCGAGCCGGGCGCGACCGCGGCGCGCCACCAGCGGTCGATGTCCTCCGTGGCCGCGTGGAGGCGGCCCTTCAGGCGGACCATCCCGTAGGGCGCCTTCACCGCGACGACGCCGTAGCGGCGCCGGTCGGCCTCGCTCGTCACGTCGGGGCGGACGGCGCCGAGCATCTGGAGCTCGAGGGCGTCGCCGCTCGTCCCGGGCGTGCGGTCGGCCAGGCCGCGCATGACGTCGACGTTCACGGCGGCACGCCCGAAGTGGATGTCCCACAGGCGCTCCTCGGGCCGCGCGGGGCGCGCCACCTCGGGCTCGCGCAGGACGCCGAGGTCTGAGAACGCGCCGCGGGTGCCGACTTCCGTGGCCTCGCCGAAGAAGCTCCAGGTGAGCGGGGTGACGACTCCCGGAATCGCCTCCCCCGCGTTCGCCGTCGTCCAGGCGACGTGCGGGGCGCAGGGCCCTGCGTGCAGGGGTCCGCGCGGCTCGGCCCTGGTGGGCTCGGTGGGGGCCATCAGGCGAGGGCCGGCGCGCGCGTGTGCACGTCCTGCAGCAGCGCCTCGAGGCTCTCGCCGTGCGCTCCCGCCTCGGCCGCCCAGCGCCGGAGGGTCGCGAGATCGGGGTCGCCGTCCTCGCTCGCGCGGGTCGTCGGGAGGGCGCCCGCCCAGAGCTCGCCCGCGTGCGCGTCGAGGGTCACGGTGCGGCCTTCGAGCGTGCTGAGGCTGCCGCCGCCGCAGCCCACGACGCAGGCGACGTCGAGCTCGCGGCTGACGACCGCGGCGTGGGACGTCGCACCGCCGACCTCCGTGACGATCCCGGCGACGACGGCCATGGCGTGGACGTCGTCGGGGTTGGTCGTCTGGCGGGCCAGGATGATCGACTCGCCCTCGAGCGCACGCTCCTCGGCCTCGTCGACGTCGACGACCACCGTCCCCGAGACGATGCCGGGGCAGGCGGGTCGGCCGCTCGCGAGACGCTCCGCAGCGGCGAGCGCGGCGGGGTCGACGTGGTCGCGCAGGAGCGCGGCGACCTGGCCCGGGTCGATCCGGGCGAGCGCTTGCGCCGACGTGATGAGCCCCGCGTTCGCGAGGAGCACCGCGAGCCGGACGGCGGCGGTCGGGGAGCGCTTCGCCGCCCGGGTCTGCAGGAGCCAGAGGCGGCCGGACTGGACGGTGAACTCGATGTCCTGGACGTCGGCGGCGTCGCGCTCGAGCGTCGCAGCGAGCGCCATGAGCTCCGCGTGCACCCCGGGCTGGGCCGCGGCGAGCGCGGCGAGCGGCAGCGGGTCGTGGCGGCCCGAGACGACGTCCTCCCCCTGGCCGCGGGGAAGCCACTCCCCGAGCGGCTCGCTCGCGCCCGTGAGCGGGCAGCGGGTGAAGAGCACCCCGGTGCCCGAGGCGTCGTCGAGGTTGCCGAAGACCATGGCCTGCACGGTGACGGCGGTCCCGCCCTCCTCGGGCAGCCCGCGGTCCTTGCGGTAGGCGATCGCGCGGCGTGAGCGCCAGGAGCCGAAGACGGCGGCGGCCGCGGCGTGCAGCTGCTCCCACGGGTCGGCGGGCGGCGGGGAGCCGACGACCTGGGTGAACTGCTCCTCGAAGCGCCGCGCGACGTCGTCCGCGAAGGCGGGCTCGCCCGTGCGCTCCGCGAGCGCGTCGCGGACCGCGGGGGTCATGCCGAGGTTCAGGACGGTGTCCATCATGCCCGGCATGCTGTTCGGGGCCCCCGAGCGCACGGAGACGAGCAAGGGGAGCGGGCCACGCCCGAACGTGGTTCCGGTCGCCGCCTCCAGGCGCGCCATCGCGCCGGGAAGTGCCGCGAGGACGTCGGGCGCGACCTGCCCGCCGAGCTCGTGGAACCGCGTGCACTCCTCGGTCGTGAGGGCGAAGGCCGGCGGCACGGGCACGCCGAGACCGAGCATCCGGACGATGCCCCACGCCTTGCCGCCGAGGACCGAGCGGTCCGCGGCGAGGGACGCGTCGAGCGCGAGGACGGCCACTACTCGGCCCGCCCCGCGAGCGCCTCGTCCTGCCGGGTGCGGCCGAGGAGCCCGATGAGCTCCTCGTGCAGCTCGAACCAGATCGTGTGGTAGCTGTCGATGATGGGGCGCAGGAACCACGTCGCGTCCCCGGCGGCGACCTTGTCGGCGGCGGCCCGGAAGCGATCCGGGTAGGCCACGAGGCGCGGGACGGCCGCCGCGATGCGCTCCGCGAGCGGGGCGAAGCGGCCGTGCAGCTCGGCGAGCCCGTCGAGGACGCGCTGGTCGTACGCGGCGTCAGCGTGGTCGTTCATGCCGCCGTCGCGCTGCTGCCAAGCGGTGGCGAGCTGCTTGAAGGCGGTGTTGTGCGCCTCGAACTCGTCGTACAGGGCGGTCAGCGCGGCCCGGTCGACGCCGCGGCGCTCCTCGTCGAGCCAGGATCCGAGCTGCGCCTTGCCCTCCGGGGTCAGCCGGACGCGCTCACCGGCCGCGCGGAGGAGCCCGGCGGCGGTGAGCTCCTCGAGCGCGGTCCGCGTGGCGGCGGGGTCCGTGGCCGTCGCGGCGGCGACGTCCTCGGGGGTGACGCGGCCCTTCAGGCGGACGGCCTGGAGTGCTGCGAGCTGCTTGACATCCATCTTCGACGCTCCTCCTCGGGTGCTCGGCGCGAACGTACCACGTTGGCGGACACCATGTTCGGTCATGTTGTCCTATGCGAGCGGGAGGGCGGAGTGCTCCAGCACCTCGACGGTGCCGGCCTGCCCGTCGACCCGGCACAGGTCGCCCGTGCGGAGTGCCCGCGTGCCGCGTCCCGTGCCCATCACGCAGGGGATGCCGAGCTCGCGGGCCACCACGGCCGCGTGGCTCAGCAGCCCGCCCAGGTCGACGACGAGCGCCCCCGCGGTGAACATGATCGACGCCCAGCTCGGGTCCGTCGTCGGCGCCACGAGCACCTCCCCGGGCTCGACGTCCTCGAAGTCCGGGTCGAGGATGACCCGCACCCGGCCCTCGACGACACCGGGGCTCGCGCCGATGCCCGTGAGCACCGCCGGCCCCTCGGCCTCCTCGGCGCCCACGTCGACGACCTCCGGCCGTCCCTGCCACGTCGCCGGGAGCCGCACGGCGAGGTGCGCCGCGCGCTGAGCGCGGCGGCTCGCGACGAGCTCCTGCAGCCGGTCGCCGGGGCGCGCCGCGAGCAGCTCCTCCGAGCGCAGGAGGAACACGTCGTCGCGGTCCGCCAGCGTGCCGGCGGCGACGAGGTGGTCGCCGATGCGACGGCTCGCCGCGCGGGTGACGTCGAGCGTCTGCAGGAACGAGACCTTGCCGACGCCGCGCAGCGGCAGGTACCGGTCCGCGAGCGCCAGGACGACCCGTGCCCTTGCGCGCCGCCCCCGCGGCAGGCCAGCGCGGATCGCCGCCTGCGC
>JAOPZO010000008.1 GCA_025964065.1 Solirubrobacterales bacterium
GGCCGTCGACGCCCTCGCCGCGCGCGGCGACCCCGGCGGTCGCGAAGGCGCCGACGGTCCGCCCGAGCGCCACGAGCGACACCTGCACGCGCTCGATCGCGCGGCTCGCGATGTCGTGCGCGGTCTCCTCGTCGGCGTCGATCGCGAGGATCGCGAACTCGTCGCCGCCGTAGCGCGCGACGAGGTCGTAGGGCCGCGTCACGATGCGGAGCGCCTGTCCGACGCGCCGCAGCACCTCGTCGCCGACGAGGTGCCCCTCACGCTCGGTGACCTGCTTGAAGTCGTCGAGGTCGAGCAGGACCACCGAGAGGTCCTGGCCCGTGCGCTCGGCGCGCTGGAGCTCCCGCCCGAGCGCCTCCTGCATCGCCGCGTGGTTCAGGCAGCCCGTCAGCCCGTCGGTGCGGGCGGCGAGCGCCAGGCCGGCGGCGGCGTTCGCGTTGCGGCAGGCCGCGGCGGCGATCTCCCCGAACGCCTCGAGCAGCGCGAGGTCCTGCGCCCCGACGAAGCGCGAGCGGGTGAAGCCGACGGACAGCACGCCGCGGAGCGCGCCGTCCCAGTGCATGGGAACCGCGAGGCAGCTCTGCACGGTGGCGAAGGGGGAGCCGATCGGCGGGCGTGCGATCCGCTGGTAGTCGTTCGTGAGCATCGCCCGGTCCGCGAGCGCGACGCGGCCCGAGATGCCCTCGCCAGGCGCCATCCGCCGTCCGATGTGCTCCTTGGGCAGGCCGATCGCCGCCTCGATGACCAGGGGCTGGTCGCGGCCCCCGATGTACGCCGTGGCCAAGTCCCCACCCAGGATGGACCGGGCCTCGCGGCAGATCGCGTCGAGCACCGCGGGGAGGTCGAGCGTCTCGTTGAGCCGCTTCGCCGCGCGGGCGAGCGCGGCCTGCTGGGCGGTGCGCGCCGCCTGCTCCTCGACGAGCCGGAGCTGCGCGAGCCCACTCGCGGCGGCGGCCGCGAAGCCCACCGCGAGCTCCGCCCGCTCCCCGCGCACGGCGCGCGCGAGGTCGACGTCCGCGAGCACGAGCAGGTGGTCCGTGCCCTCGCGCGTGCGCATCGGCACCGACAGCGCGAAGCCGGGAGCGAGCCGCATCCCGAGGAGGCGGCCCAGGCGCTCGAGCTCCGAGCCACGCAGCTCGGAGTAGGGCCGCTGCAGGTTCTCGAGACCCGGGAAACCGTCGATCGGGATGCGCGCCGCCGCGGGCACCTCGGGGGCGTCGTAGGCGACGACGCGCGCCAGGTGCTCCTGCGGCTCGACGGACAGCAGAAAGACGGAGGAGACGCCGAAGATCTGCCGCGCCTCGCGCACCAGGGCGGTCTGCACCACCGCGGGGCCGGCCGCGTCGAGCGCCGACGCGAGGAGCCGCGACACGGCATGCATCGCGTCGGCTGCGCTTCCTGTGTGCACTGGGGTCAAGGCTCGCACGTCCGTCCAGGCCGGCGCGTGAGCCGGGCTCGTTCCACCATCGGCCGGAGGGCCCCGCAGCTTGACCCGGACGCTCCCGCGCACCGCCGTCTAGACTGCGCCGCGCACGGAGAGGTGGCCGAGTGGCTGAAGGCGCCCGCCTGCTAAGTGGGTATGGGGGTGAAACCCCCATCGAGGGTTCGAATCCCTCCCTCTCCGCTGTCGAGCCGCGACGCCCCGGAGCCCCGCGAGGGGCTACCATGACGCGCTGCGGCACACGCGCCCGTAGCTCAGCTGGATAGAGCGTCGGTCTACGGAACCGAAGGTCAGAGGTTCGAATCCTCTCGGGCGCGCCTGGCGAGACCCCCACCGCCCTGGGGGTTTCGCCGTTTCCGGGGTCGGTCGCACTGCGAGAGCTGCCCTCGCACTGACCCGCCGGACGGGTTCAAAGCTCGCCCGACAGCGAGGCCGCGCTTCCGCGCGGCCTCCCGTCACATGTCCGAGTCCCTCAGCCGGGGCCGCCGCCGCGGCCGCCGCGGGGGTTGCCCATGCCGCCCATCATCATCCAGACCATCGCGCCCATCATCAGCACGCAGGGCAGCGCGAAGAGCAGCACGGAGGCATGAGTGACGAGGGCGAGGATGACTGCGACGGCGACGAGCGCCGCGCAGCCGTACATGCCGACGTCGGACGCCCACGAGGTGGGCGACCGCGGAAGCCGCGCCGCCCGCCAGTCCGCCGGCGGCGACCGGCGGCGTGCTGCACGGGCGACCCCAGCGCGCGTCGAGGACGACAGCCAGCGGCCCGAGGTAGAGCGCGGCCACCGGCCAGACGACGTCCAGCGTCTTGCCGGACTGTCGGCGTCCGTTGACGAACACGTCATAGGCGATGAGCACCGCGCAGACCACGGTCAGCGCCGCCCACGTCCATGACAACGCCGTCAGCCACTGCGGAACGTCCATCGTCATGCCGTCGGTCCATCGCGCCGTTGTTCATGCGTTCACCGTTGTTCGAGTCGGATCGGGCTTCCTCGACTGGGTGCAGCCGCTGCGCAGCTCCACCTCCCGCGGACGCCGCGTCACGTTCGGGCCCGCAGCTTCCAGGTCTGTCCGCCGTCAACGGAGCTGCGGACCGTATTGTCGCCGAGCGCGGCCAGCAGCTCTGTTCCATGGGAGCCGAAGGCGACAGGCCGGCCGCCGGTGTTGCCGACCTCCTTCCAGCTGCGCCCCCCGTCCGTGCTGCTGTGGACGTCGCCCCCGCCGCGGACGAGCACGAGCGCCTCCTCGGTCCAGGCGAGCAGTCCGACCATCCGGGCGTCCTGGGGCCGCCAGCCCTTGCCGCCGTCGGTGGAGACCGCGGTGCCCTCCGACCCGGAAGCGACGACGTGCTGTGAATTCGTCGGGTCGATCGCCAGGTCGAGCAGCGAGCCGGGCGGGGTGCGCTGCTGCCAACGACGGCCGGCGTCACCGGACACCATCAGCGCGCCGTCGGAGGCGTTGACGCCGTAGACGGTCCGCCCGGATGCGCGCAGCACGTGGAAGTCGGCTTCCCCGAGCAGGGAGATCGGCTTCCAGCTGCGGCCGGCGTCCTGGGAATCGATGAGTCCCAGCAGCGGCGGCAGCTTGTCGCGGGGGTCGGGGTGGCCCGAACCGAGGAAGCGGTCGGGTCCGATGACGGTGAAGCCCATGGTGTCCTGGCGGCGATCCCCGACCGGGCGGGCCTGCTTCTCGCCCGCAGCGGCCCGCAGCAGCCCGTGATGCGTGGCGATGATCAGCGCGTCGTCGGCGGGGTTCACACCCAGGCCGTGGACGTGAGAGACCGTCGCCGACGCGGCGGTCGTCGAGACCGTCGGCGCGGCCACTCCGGTGACGTCGTCTTCGCCGCAGCCGACGACCGCGAGAGCCACGGCGGCGGCCGCCGCCGCCGCGGTCATCCCCCGGCGACCCCCGACGCCAGGGGCTCGAGCTCCCGTCGCCCGGCCCATCACAGCTGCTCGCGCATGGCGCGGATCTCGCGCTCCTGCGCGTCGATGATCTCCTGGGCCAGCGCCCGCAGCTCCGGATCCTCGCCCTCGGCCAGCTCGGTCTTGGCCATCGCAACGGCACTGCTGTGATGCGGCAGCATCATCTCGAGGAACGCCCGGTCGAACGGGTCGGCACGCTCCAGGGCGGCGGTGTCCTCGCCCATGCCCATCGCGCCGTGCCCGCCGCCGAGCGTGCCCTTCTTCACGCCGGCATCGGCAAGCTCCTCGTCCTCGGCTCGCAGTTCGGCTACTTCCTCGCCCTGCGTGCGGATGATGTCCTCCGCGAGCTCCTTGACGAACGGGCTCTGCCCGCGCTCCTGCGCGATCTTGGCCATCTCGATCGCGTCCAGGTGGTGCGGGATCATCTCGGCGACGAACGCGCGGTCCGTGCCGTTGCCGGCAGCCGAGTCGCCGGGGTCGTCGTCGCCGCAGCCGGCAACGGTCAGGGCACCGGCGGCGACGAGCGCAGCCAGGGTCGTGTGCATCTTCATGGGGTCTCCTCTTGGGGTGCGTGCGGAAGGTGATCGGGCGTGGCCGGGCGTGCGGCGCCGTGCGGGCGCGCAGCAGCTCGGCTGCCGATCAACGACGCGAGACGCAGAGCAGGAGCAGCAGCTCAGGCCCGCCGCGAGCACGAGCGAGCGGAGCCTCGATCGCGAAGGCCGGCGACGCAGGAGGCATCGGCGGCCGCGGGTGCCAGCGGCCCAGGGCCCAGGCGCCGAGGGCGACGGCGACGATCGCCGCGCCGACGGCGGTGAACGCGGCGAGGCACATCTCCGCGACCGCAGCGGTGCCCGTCCCCGTCTCGTCATGGCCGTGGCTCATGGCCATCCCGCTGTGGTGCGCGGAGATCGCCATCGCGCACACGAGCACGGCGGCGAGGGCCGTGAGGCGGTGACGCTGACGGTGAAGCTCGCGTCGAATGGCGATCGGACCCACTGCCTCAGAGTACGCCGGGAGGACGAGCGCCGGATCAGGCGGGCACCCCGCTGGACGCGGGCGCCCAGCAGCTCGAGGGAACCCCGCACGGCCCGCAACCGCCGCAGCATGCCGACACCCGTGGTGTCATCGCGGGGGCCCGCCTGGAGCTCCTCGGTGTGAGCTCCCTGATCAGTGGCCGAAGCGGATGTCGGGCAGGACGCGACGCAGCCAGCGGGGCGCCCACCAGCCCGCCGGTCCGAGCAGTCGCATGACGGCCGGCATGAGCACGAGGCGGACGAGCGCGGCGTCGACGAGGACGGCGACGCCGAGGATCACGCCCATCTCCTTGGGGGGCAGCGGGCCGGACAGGGCGAACGTGAAGAAGACGGCGACCATGACGCCGGCCGCGGCGGTGATCACCCGGCCGGAGCGGGCGATGCCCTCGACCGTCGCGATCCGTGCGTCGCCCGTGCGGTCCCAGTGCTCCTTGGCGCTCGCCAGCAGGAAGACCGTGTAGTCCATGCCGAGCGCGAAGAGCATCGCGAAGAAGAACACAGGCGCCCAGGCGTCGAGGTAGCCCTGAGGTTCGAAGCCGAGCAGGTCGGCACCGACGCCGTCCTGGAAGATCCACTTGGCAACGCCGAAGGCGGCGAGCGTCGCCAGGACGTTGAGTGCCACGCCGACCAGCGCGAGGAGCGGAGCCTGCAGGGCGACGAGCAGCAGCACGAAGCCGAGCACCAGCACGGTCCCGATCACGAACGGGGTGCGTTCTCCCAGCACCTGCTCGAGGTCGTGGTTCTCGGCCACGGCGCCGCCGAGGAGCGCGCCGGCAGGCAGGGCGTCGCGCACCCGGTCGATGGTGGTGCGCACGCCGTCGTCCGACGGGCCGCTGACCGGGACGGCCTGCAGAAGACTGTCGCCGGCTGCCTCTTGGCTTGGCAGCACGCGGGCGATGCCGGGATCACGCTCGAGCAGCGCCGTGGCCCGCCCCGCGTCTGCCCGCGCGGTCACGACCTGCAGCGTTCCCGGTGCGCCTTCGCCGAACGAGCGCTGGACCTGCTCGTAGCCCTGGCGGGAGCCGTCCTCTGCGGGGACGACGGCGATCGACGGCATGCCCGTGTCGAGCTGACCGACGGGCCACGCGAGCGCGGTCAGCGCGAGCAGCCCCGCGAGCAGGAAGCGCCCAGGGCGTCGCCATCCGAGCTGCGCCCAGCGCCCGAGCCGTGCGGAGCGCTGGTCGCCCTTGACCAGCCACGGCGTGGCGAAGCGATCGACCCGCGAGCCTCGCCGCGCCAGCACCGCGGGCAGCAGGCTCAACGACGCGGCCAGGACGAACGCGACGGCGACCATGATCCCGACCGCCATCGAGCGGAACGCCGGGCTCGGCACCAGCAGGACCGCCGACAACGCGATGAGCACGGTCACCCCGGAGAAGAGCACCGCCTTACCCGCGGTCTCCATCGTCGAGATGACGGCTTCGGTGGGGCCGAGCCCCTCGACGTGCAGCGCCTGGCGGAAGCGCGCGACGATGAAGAGCGCGTAGTCGATCCCGAGCGCGAGTGCGAACATCAGCGCGAAGTTCATGGCCCAGATCGAGATGTCGAACAGCTGCGCGCCGAGGAACAACACGCCGGCGGCCGAGACCAGGCCGACCATGGTGAGCATCAGCGGGAGCCCGGCCGCCACGAGCGAGCCGAAGGCCAGCAGCAGGATCGTCAGCGTCACGGGCCAGGAGATGAGCTCGGACTTCAGCATCGCCGAGCGGTTTGCCTCGTTGAAGTCCGACCACATCCCGGGCGCGCCGGCGACATCCACCGCCACGTTCCGCGTCGGGGCGTCGGCCAGCTGCTTCTTGAGGTCGTCGGCCGCGCGGACCATGTCGTCGGGTGCCGCCGCGGCGCCGGCGAGGACGATCGCCGTCCGGCCGTCGGGCGTCAGCGACGAGCCCGCCCGCGGCGGAATGACGTGCGAGACCCGGTCATCGCGGCGGAGCGTGTCCTGCACCGCCGGAAGTGCCGCACGAACCGCGCTCGCGTCCTGGCCGGAGACGACGACCTGGAGCGCGTAGCTCCCCTGGCCGTCGAACGCCGCGTCGATGCGGTCTCGCGCTTCGACGGACTCCGAGCCCGACGCCTCCCATCCTGCCCCCGAGAGCGCCTTCTCCACCCCCGGAGCGAGGGCGCCGAGGCCGAGCGCCACGACGACCCAGGCAAGGATGACCCCACGGGCGTGGGCGGCGGCGAACCGGCCGACGCGCCCCATCGGCCCGGTCCGAGCGGGTGCCGAGGTGTTTCCGCGCGGCGCCGAAGCGGCATTCATCGCGACACCGCTGGCCGCAGGCCCAGGACCCGCCTGAGCACGAAGGACATCGGGCACCCACCCACGAGCACGAAGAGCCACTGGTTGACGCCGACGAAGATGACGAGCACCAAGAACCACGAGCTCACGACCGCCGACAGCGCCGCGGCGACGATCACCACGGTCCCCGCGATCGCGAAGAGCACCCGCTCCAGCGACCACGCTCGAGCGTCGACGGAACAGGCCGCAGGAGCACTCATCGCGTTGGCCCCACGATCGCGCTGAGCTCCTCGAGCTGTGCCTGCAGCGCGCCGCAGATCTGCTCGCACAGCGCGAGGACGCTGTCGTCCGCGATCGCGTACCACGAGGTGGTGCCCTGCTTGCGCCGGGAGACGATGCCCGCCTGCAACAGCATTCCGAGGTGCTTCGAAGCGTTCTGCTGGCTCGTTCCGAGCTGCTCCGTCAGGTGGTTGACCGAACGCTCGCCGCTGCGCAACGCGTCGAGGAGGCGGATGCGGGTCGGGTCGCCGATGATCCGGAGGCGCTGAGCGATGATCTCGGCCAGTTCGACAGGTATTGGTTGAGGAAGCACTCAACCAGAGTACCACCGTGCAGTTGTACATAGGGATCGGCGGAAATCGCGGATCATCTGCGCGCCGACCGGGGCTGAACCAGCTCGTTGCGCGGCCACCGCGGCCGACTCTGCGAACCGCACCCCAGAGGTTCCGTCGAGAGGGCCCGGTGCGCTGCGCCTTGCGTCCGTGCCGCCCTCCGGGGTAGCGTCCGCTGGTCCGGTTTCAGGAGCAAAGGAGAAGTGGGCGGATGCGGAACACCGTATGGGCTGGGGTCCTCGGCGTGCTGGCGATCGGCGTCGCCGTGCCGGGAACGGCCGGCGCCCACCTGGAGCGGCCGTCGTACTGGCCGGATCCCGCGCCGGACACGTCCGTCTCGCCGCCGGCCGGAGGCGCGGTGCCGAGCGCGCGCTCGCTCGCCTCGGCGGTCTCGACCACGCCCGCCGTGCGCAAGCGGCCGGGCGTCGTGCGGGTCGTGTGCCAGGGGCCGAAGGGCGCTACGTCCATGCGGCTGGCCCGCGTCGCGATTCGCCGTGCGCAGCGCGACGGCTTCCGCGTCCGGCCGAGCCAGCCGATCGTCAGGTACTCGGCCAAGCAGGCGCGCCACATGCTCTCCATCAACCGCAAGCTCCGCGACCGGTGCCGCTTCCAGTCGGTGCAGGACGCCGTCACGGCCTCGGGCAACAACGACCGCATCGTGATCATGCCGGGCCTCTACACGGAGCCCGAGGCACGGAAGCAGCCGACGAACGACGCGCGCTGCAAGCCCCTGCTGCAGAAGGACGCCAGCGGCGACCCGACCCCGAGCTACGAGTACCAGGTGACGTGCCCGCACGACCAGAACCTCGTGTACCTGCAGGGCCGCGCGGTCGTCGGCAAGCCGCTGCCCGAGCCGCGCTCGGACCGCCGCGGGATCCCGAAGCAGGAGCTCGGGCCCTGCGTCCGCTGCAACGTGCAGATCGAGGGCAGCGGACCCAAGGCGGAGGACGTCACGATCGACGCCGGGCTGGACTACGAGGGCTCCGGCCCGGAGGCCCGGCCGCTCAAGCACGCGAAGGACGTCGTCCTGCGCGTCGACCGCGGCGACGGCTTCGTCGGGCGCAACTTCCTCATGCGCGGGGCGCGCGAGCACGGCTTCTACACCGAGGAGACCGACGGCGTCCTGCTGGACCGCACCAAGTTCTTCTGGAACGCCGACTACGGGCACCTCGCGTTCACGAGCGACCACCAGCTCGTCAAGAACTGCGACGGGATGGGCGCCGGCGATGCGGCCATCTACCCGGGTGCCGCGCCCGAGACGGGCTCGCAGCGGACCGACTTCTACCCCGACGCACCCCGCATGAACACGACCGTCACGCGCTGCGACATGCGCAACTCGGCCCTGGGCTACTCGGGCTCGATGGGCAACGCGGTGCGCATCACCGAGAACCACATCTACGGCAACACGGCGGGCATCGCGAGCGACACGCTCTCCTCCGCGGGCCACCCCGGCTTCCCCGCCGACAGCGCGCAGATCGACAACAACTTCATCTACGCGAACAACTTCAACACCTACACCAAGGGCTCGCCCGTCAAGCCGCTGGTCACCGTGCCGATCGGCACCGGGATCGTCTACGCGGGGATGAATGACGCGAGAGTCCACGACAACTGGTTCTTCGACAACTGGCGCTTCGCGACGATGCTCTTCGCCGTGCCCGACGCCCTCACGAGCTTCGGCGGGCCCGAGGGGGACGTGTACCCGGGCGTGTCCTGCCCCGGCGCGCCCGGGAACGGCATCTCCACCTCGTGCGGGAACCGGTACTTCGACAATCGGCTGGGCCAGGTGCCGCCGGGCTTCACCTACCCCGCGAAGCTCGACGAGTACGGCGTCCCTCACGGGAACCCGACCGCCGCCGCGCTGCCGAACGGCACGGACTTCTGGTGGGACGAGTTCCCGAACAACGTGGCGAACTGCTGGTATGACAACGCGGGGCCCGGCGGAGCCGCGGCGACCGGCCCGGGCGACGCCGGTCGCTCGCCGGCGCTCGCGCCGAACATCCTGCCGAACTGCAACGGCGGCAAGGACCCCGCGAGCAGCGTGGGCAATGGCGACGTGGCGAAGGAGCGCTATCTCCTGGACTGCTCGGAGGGCCCCGATGGCGGGACCGGGCCGCTCGACTGCGACTGGTACAGCCCGCCGGCGCGACCCGGCAGCGCCGCGGCCGCGACACGCAGCCGCCAGGTCGCGGAGGCGTCCATCGCCTTCGCCGGGACCGCGGAGGCCCGGGAGCTCCGCGCCCGGATGGAAGCGCTCTCCCGGACGGGCGCGGGGGGCTAGGTGCCCATCCTGCGGCGGTCGGCCGTCGTCGCGGCGCTCGTGGCCAGCGCCGCCGTTCCCGCGGGCTGCGGCGGGCAGCGCGACGGAC
>JAOPZO010000081.1 GCA_025964065.1 Solirubrobacterales bacterium
GTACGAGTGCAACGCCGCGCTGCTGCGGGCCGCCGAGGCGGCGCTGCCCGGTGCCCGCCGCGAGCTCGAGGCGGCGCGCCGGCTCCACCGCGACTGGCTCGCACGGACCTTCGCGCAGGGGCTCTCCCCCCTGCCGCCCGTGGTGCACCGCCGGCGCCTCGCGCAGCTCGTCGCGGTGAGCGGGCCCGCGCCATGGCGGACGCTGCGCGAGACGGAGAACCTCAGCGCGCCGCAGGCCCAGGCAGCGCTCGCCGAGCTGCTGCGCGCGCTGACGCGCTGACGCGTCAGTGCTGGTGGTCGGCGAGCTCGCGGAGCTGCCGGTACTCCTCCACCGTGAGCTCGCGCCCGCGGACGTCGGAGAGCGCCGGCCCGTTCGCGAGGTGCTCCTCCTCGTTGCCGCGCCAGACGGCGACGTAGCGGTAGAAGGGGACGATCGGGTGCAGGTGGTGGACCAGGTGGTAGTTCTGGTAGAGCATCAGCGGCGAGAGCAGGCGCTCGAACCCCACCCGGTTGCGCGTGCTCTGGTACTTCGCCGCGACCCCGTCGGTCGCGCGGGCGTGCAGCCCGTGGTGCGGCAGGTAGTCGAACGCCCACCCGAGCACGGTGATCGCGATGCGCTGCGGGAGGATGTAGAGGAGCAGGAAGAGCCCGAGGTTGCCCGTCGCGGCGCACGCGACGGCCACGCCGCCGACGACGGCCCACTGCGCGAAGAGCTCGAGCTTCTCCTTCCGCGGCCGGGTCGGCAGCTTCGGGAGGTAGAAGACCATGTACCAGAGGTCGATCGTCGCCCAGCGCAGCGGCAGCATCCAGCCCGGCCCGCGGTTCGTGTAGGCGTCGGGGTCCCGCCCGTCGTCGTGGTTCGTGAAGCGGTGGTGCTGCATGTGGATGAAGCGCCAGGTCCCGAAGCCCGCGTGCGGGGCGAAGAACGGCGTGGAGAGGCGCCCGAGCCAGAGGTTCAGGCCGCGGACGGACGAGGCCGAGTGGTGCGCCGCGTCGTGCGAGACCGTGAAGAGCACGAACATCGCGACCGCGTTGACCAGCACCCCGACCGCGTCGGGCCAGACGTCCGCGATCGCGAGCGCCGTGGAGCCGCCGAAGAGCGTCAGCCCGCCGACGAGCAGCCCGAGGGTGGGCCAGGCGAACGCCGGGACGGGCTCACCCGGATCCGGGATGCGCTGGATGGAATCGACCCCTGCCAAGGTGGACACCCGCCCAGCCTAGCGCTCCACTTGACACGGTGTCGACACGCGGTCGCGACACCTCGCCGGTCGGCGCCCTACGACACGTCCGCGGTCGGCGCGAGGTGCTCCACCGACGTCTCCGCGTACATCCGCTCGACCGCCTTGGGGTCGATGAGCCCGGCGCCCAGGCGCATCGTGGACTCCGCACCGCAGGCGACGCCGAAGCGCAGGCACTCCTCGATGGGGTGCCCGCCGTAGCGATGGGCGACGAATCCCGCGAGGAACGCGTCCCCCGAGCCGACCGCGGCGACCGCCTCGCGCGGGTCGATCCAGACGCGCAGGAGCTTCCGCTCGCCCCCGGCCGAGACGCAGGCCACGCAGCCGTCGGGGAGGGTCATGATCGCCTCGTGCGGGCCGATCCCGACCATCTCCCGCACGGCGATCGCGCGGTCCTCCTCGTCGTTGAACTCGTGGCCCACGAGCTCCTCGGCCTCGATGACGTTCGGGGAGATCACGTCGGGCTCGGCGCGCGCGGCGTGGCGCAGCGGCTCCCCGTCCGTGTCGATGACGGTCAGGACGCCCATCTTGCGGAGGTCGCGGATGAGGCCCGCGTAGATGTCGGCCTCCACCCCGCGCGGCAGGGAGCCCGCGAAGACCACGATGTCGGCGCCCCGGGCGAGGTAGAGCAGCTTGTCCCGGAAGAGCTGGACCTCGGTGGCGGTGATCGCCGGCCCGCGCTCGTTGACCTCGGTGGTCTCGCCGTTCGTGGGGTCGTAGACCGCCATGTTCGTGCGCGACTCCTCGCGGATCCGCACGAAGTCGTTGAGGATCGACTCCTGGGTGAGCTGCTCCACGATGCGCGTTCCCGTCGGGCCCCCGGCGAAGCCCGTGGCGATCACGGGCTGGCCGAGCATCTTGAGCGCCCGGGCGATGTTCACGCCCTTGCCCCCGGCCATCGTCGTCTGGTCGACGGTCCGGTGCCGGCGCCCGAGCCGGAAGCTCGGGACGGAGAGGGACTTGTCGATGGCGGCGTTGAGGGTGACGGTGATGATCATGCGATCTCGGTCGTCCCCTGATGGGGCCGTCGGGTGCGCCGTGTGGATCTCCGGCGCAGGAGCACGAGGCAGAGGCTACCGAGCAGGAAGACCGCCAGCAGGAGAAGGGTCCGGGTGCGGCCGACGAAGTCGCCGAGGCGGTCCGCGGCGCTCGCCTCGGTCACGGCGGCGGCCGTGACGAGCGGGACGCGGGCCACGACCTCCCCGCGCTGGCGCACGACGACCGTGCCGACACGCGCGCCCTGCGGCAGCGGGCCGTCGAGCTCCGTGGGCGCCCCCTCGACGCGGACCGCGAGGCGCTCCCCCCGGCGGACGGTCCGCACGACGTCGCGCTCCGCGACCAGCGCGACCCTCGTGTCGCGGTAGGCGAGCGCAGCCTCGCCGAAGCGGCGGCCGGAGCGCACCGCCGCCTTGCGGGTGTAGCGCGAGAGCCCGTAGCGCAGCAGCGCGAGCGTGTCGGCGTTCCGGGCCGCCTCGCTCTGGGTGCCGAGCACCGCGGAGAGCACGGTGACGCCGTTCCGTGAGGCCGAGCCGACCAGGACGTAGCCCGCCCGGGTGGTGCGGCCGGTCTTCACGCCGTCGACGCTCGGGGTCGAGCGGACGAGCGAGTTGCGGTTCAGGAACGTGCGGGGGAAGGCGCCGGAGCGGATCGTGACCCGCGCCAGGTCGACGGTCTCGCGGAAGAAGGGCTTCGTGCGCAGGACGAGCGCGAGCTTCACGAGGTCCGCGGCGCTCGAGTAGTTGTCCGGGTCGTCGAGGCCGACCGGGTTCGCGTAGCGCGTGTCGCGGAGGCCGAGCGCGCGGGCCCGGGCGTTCATGTCGCGGACGAACGCGGCACGGGAGCCCGAGATGCGCACGGCGAGCGTCGCGGCGGCGTCGTTCGCGGAGGCGAGCAGGAGCGCCCGCAGCTCGTCGCGGACCGTCACGCGCTCCCCGGCCCGGAAGCCCGCGACCGACTCGACGGGCGAGGCGCGGTACGGCACCTGCACGAGGACGTCGTCCAGCGACAGGCGCTCGAGCGCGAGCAGCGCGGTCATGAGCTTCGTGGTGGAGGCGATGGAGCGGCGGGCATCGGCCTGCTTGCCCACCACGACATCCCCCGTGGCGGGCTCGACGAGGATCGCGGCGGGGGCGCTCACGCGCGGGGGGCGCTGCTGCGCGGTGGCGGCGCCGGGGACGAGCAGCCAGAGGAGGAGCAGCAGCGCGGTGAGACCGGGCCACGCAGCGCGTGGACCCGGGGTCACGGTGCGAGCTTGAGCTTCTGCCCGACGCGGAGGTTCGCCGCGTCGACGTCGTTGTACGCGAGGAGGTCGGCCACCGCGACGCTCGTCTCCTCGGAGATCGCGCCGAGCGTGTCGCCCGGCTGCACCGTGTAGGTCTTGGGTGCGGCCTTCCTCGTCGCGGTACTCCGGGTGGTGGAGGACCCGCTCGGCTTCGGGTTCCCGGTCGTCGCGGTCGACGACGTGCCCGAGGAGGTCCCCGACGACGGCTCGGGCTCCGACTCGAGCTCGGGGCGTGCCACCAGGAAGACCGTCAGGACGGCCGCGAGCAACGCGAGGGGCGCCAGAAAGCGCGCGGGGCTGCGGGACGGCATAGCGAGCTGAGGATAGGGCGCGCACGGTGGGCCCGTTCACCCCGCAAGCGCCCATGCGGCGGCCCGGAGGCGCTCGGCTTCCGCGCGTGCTGCGGCGGCGGGCTCGCCGCCCCCGGCCTCGTGGGCGCGCACCACGGAGCGCGAGGC
>JAOPZO010000091.1 GCA_025964065.1 Solirubrobacterales bacterium
CGGCGCCCCGCGCGACGCCGCGCGACGGCGGGCAGCGCGGCGCGGTCCTCGGAGTCCGAGCCGAAGCCGCCCTGGCCCGGTGGGAACCAGCTGCCGATCCCGGCCCGCCGCAGCTTGAGCCGCGCGATCGCCTCGAAGTTCCCCGTCACGAGCGAGAGGACGTGGCCCGCGTCGGTGAGCGCACCGAGCACCTCCGGCATTCCCGGGCTGACCTTGTCCCGCAGGTCCTCCGGGCAGCGGCGCGCGTAGGCCTCGCAGCTCGCGGTCTGCAGCTCCTGCATGCGGTCGTCCGCGCGCTTGGCGTCGACGCCCGCGAGCGTCAGCAGCGAGCGCGCGATCGCGCCGTCCGTGCGCCCCGCCGTCTCCACGCGGCAGACCGGGATCTCGATCCCGTGCACCGCGCAGAGCGCCTCCTGGAGCGCGTCCTCATGCTCCGCCGAGGCCTTGAGCAGGAGCGTGCCGTCGATGTCGAACAGGAGCAGCATCGAGCGATCATCGCCCACCCGGCACCGCTCGTGGGGGAAAGCCCCTCAGCGCGCGAAGGACGTGCCGGCCGTCAGCCGCTGCGCGAAGGCCGCGATGAGCTTCGCGGCGTTCAGCACGTCGTCGACGGCCACCATCTCGACCGGGGAGTGCATGTACCGCAGCGGCAGGCCGATGACGGTCGTCGGGATGCCGCCGCGCGACATGTGCACGACGTCCGCGTCGGTGCCCGTGCCGCGCCCGCTCGCCGCGACGGTGAACGGGATCCCGTCCGCCTCCGCGATCTCGTGCAGCAGCTCGAAGACCGCCGGGTTGAGGATGGAGCCACGCTCGATGACCGGGCCCGAGCCGAGCTTGTGCTCCCCGAGCTCCTTCGCGTCGACCCCGGGCGCGTCGGTCGCGTGGGTCACGTCGACGACGATCGCGACGTCCGGGCGCACCGTGAAGGCGGCGGCGCGCGCGCCGTTCAGGCCGATCTCCTCCTGCACCGCCGCGACGCCGACGACGTCCCCCGGGGATCCGCCCGCCTCCGCGACCAGGCGCGCCGCCTCGTAGGCCACGAACGCGCCCAGGCGGTTGTCCATCGCGCGGGAGATCGCGCGGCCGTTCGGCAGCTCGACGGGGTCGCCCGTGATGACCGCGGTGTCGCCGATGCGGACGAGGCCGCGCGCCTCGTCGCCGTCCTTCGCGCCGATGTCGATGTGGAGCTCGGTGAGCTTCGTGCCCTTGTCTCGCTCGTCGGGCTTGATGAGGTGGATCGGCTTCTTCCCGACGACGCCGGGGAGCACGCCGTCGCGGGTCGTGACCGACACCCGCTGCCCGATGAGGATCGCGGGGTCCCAGCCGCCGACCGGGCCGAAGTACAGGAAGCCCTGGTCGTCGATGTGCGTGACGATGAGGCCGATCTCGTCGACGTGGCCGACGATCGCGAGGGAGAGCCCGTCGCCCGTGCCCTTGACGGTCGCGTACGAGTTGCCCATGTGGTCCGTGGTGACCTCCGCGAACGCGCCGGCCGCGTCGCGCCAGATGGCGGCGGGGGCGGTCTCGTAGCCCGAGGGGCCGTGGGCGGAGAGCAGGGAGTGCAGGACGTCCGGAAGAGCCATGGTGCGCTGACTCTAGGACGTGCCGTGGGAAGCGCCGCGCCAGGCCGGCACGCCACGGGGGCGGGCCGGCCGGCGGGCGGGTGCTGCGACGGGACTAGCGCCCGTTGACGGAGTCCTTCAGCGCCTTGGCGGCGGTGAACTTCGGGGCCTTGGACGCGGCGATCTGGATCTTCTCGCCGGTCGCCGGGTTGACGCCCTGACGGGCACCGCGCTCGACGACGGAGAACTTGCCCAGGCCGGCGATGTTGACCTCACCACCACGGGAAAGGGTCTCGCTCAGGATGTCGGCGAGGCCATCGACAGCGCCCTTCGCCTGACCCGATGCAAGTCCGGTCTTCTCTGCGAGGTGCTGTGCCAGCTCGGTCTTGTTCACGTTGAGTACTCCTCCTACGTTGGTCGGAAGTGGGGCATCCTTGCACGGTTGCCCGGCGGAAAGCCACATAACTCCAGGCTCCACCGAACAACCCGATGCTGTACTACGCGCCCGGGAGACCCCGCGCAGACCGTTCAGACCCGCGCGGCGGAGCGCGGCACGGAGCGGCGCGAGTGGCCCGCGTCGCCGTCCTCGCGCTCCACGCAGACGTCTCACCGCCGGTCCCACGCTCGGCGTGGCGGCGGTGCGCGCCACCACCGCCCAGCGGGCCCGCAGCGGCGCGCGGAGGGGTCTGGCCCCCACGCGCCGCGCGCGGCGCTGCTTACTCCTGCTCGGCGAGCTGGCGCAGCACGTAGAGCAGGATCCCGCCGTGGCGGAAGTAGTCCGCCTCCTTCGGCGTGTCGATCCGGAGCTTCGCCTCGAACTCCACGTCGCCCGCCTTCACCCTCACCGAGGTCGGCAGGCCGCCCGCGTTGAGCTCCTCCGCGAAGCCGGTGATGGAGAAGTCCTCCGTGCCCGTGAGGCCGAGCGTCTCCGCGCTCTCGCCGTCCGGGTACATCAGCGGCAGGACGCCCATCCCGACGAGGTTCGAGCGGTGGATGCGCTCGAAGCTCTCCGCGATGACCGCCTTCACCCCCAGGAGGTTCGTGCCCTTCGCGGCCCAGTCGCGGGAGGAGCCCGAGCCGTACTCCTTGCCGCCCAGGACGACGAGCGGCGTGCCCTCCTCCGCGTACTCCATGGCCGCGTCGTAGATCGACATGACCTCGCCGTCCTTCACCGTGTTGCCGCCCTGCGGGATCTTCGCGCCGCCCGGCCCGTCGAGCAGGTTCTGCAGGCGGATGTTCGCGAACGTGCCGCGCATCATCACCTCGTGGTGGCCGCGCCGCGCCCCGAACGAGTTGAACTCCTTCGGCTCCACGCCGCGCTGCTGGAGGTAGAGCCCGGCGGGCCCGTCCTTCTTGATCGAGCCGGCCGGCGAGACGTGGTCGGTCGTCACGGAGTCGCCGAGCTTCGCGAGGACGCGGGCGCCCGTGATGTCCTCGATCGGCGTGAGCTCCTTCGTCATGCCCTCGAAGTACGGCGGGTTGGCGACGTAGGTCGAGGCGTCGTCCCAGGCGAAGCGGTCGCCCGTCGGGATCTGCAGGCCCTGCCAGCGCTCGTCGCCGTCGAAGACCCCGGCGTAGCTCGCGCGGAACATGTCGCTCTGCACGGCCTGCTCGACCGTGCGCGCGACCTCGTCGCTCGAGGGCCAGATGTCCTTGAGGAAGACGTCGGCGCCGTCCTGGTCCTGACCCAGCGGGTCGTTCAAGAGGTCGATGTCCATCGTGCCGGCGAGCGCGTAGGCGACGACGAGCGGCGGCGACGCGAGGTAGTTCATCTTCACGTCGGGGTTGATGCGCCCCTCGAAGTTCCGGTTGCCCGAGAGCACGGAGGTCGCGGCGATGTCGCCCTGGTTGATCGCGGCCGTGATCTCCTCGGGCAGGGGCCCGGAGTTCCCGATGCAGGTCGTGCAGCCGTAGCCGACGAGGTGGAAGCCGAGCGCCTCGAGCGGCTCGGTGAGGTCCGCGCGCTCGAGGTACTCCGTGACGACCTTCGAGCCGGGCGCGAGCGACGTCTTGACCCACGGCTTGCGCGTGAGGCCCTTCGCGACGGCGTTGCGGGCGACGAGCCCGGCGCCGAGCATGACCGACGGGTTCGACGTGTTCGTGCATGACGTGATCGCGGCGATCACGACGTGGCCGTGGTCGATCTCGAACTCCTCGCCGTCGAGGGTCACGGGGACCTTCGTCGACGTGCGGGTCGCGGTCGCGTGGTCGTGGCCCTCGTGGTCCGCGGGCGCCGGCGCCTTCTCGCCGTTCTGCGCGCCCGGCGTGGTGGAGGACGGCGCGTCGGAGGCGGGGAACGACTCGACGTCGGCCTCCTCCCCGCTCGTGCGGTCCGGGGCGATGCCGGGGCCGCGCGGCTGCGGGTCCTCCTCCTCGGGGACGTAGGCCTTCAGGGCCTCGCGGAACATGCCGTCGGCCTCGCTCAGCGGCACGCGGTCCTGCGGGCGCTTCGGGCCGGCGAGCGACGGGACGATCGTGGAGAGGTCGAGCTCCAGGACGTCGGAGAACGTGGGCTCCTCGGCGTGCTCGTCGTGCCACATGCCCTGTGCCTTGGCGTACGCCTCGACGAGGTCGGTGAGCTCCTTCGGGCGGCCGGAGAACGTGAGGTAGCGGATCGTCTCGGCGTCGATCGGGAAGATCGCGCAGGTTGAGCCGAACTCGGGGCTCATGTTGCCGAGGGTCGCGCGGTCCGCGAGCGGGAGGTTGGAGATGCCCTGGCCGTAGAACTCGACGAACTTGCCGACGACGCCCTTCGCGCGGAGCAGCTCGGTGACCGTGAGCACGAGGTCGGTCGCGGTCGCGCCCTCGGGCAGCGCGCCGTGGAGCTTCACCCCGACGACCTGCGGGATGAGCATCGACATGGGCTGGCCGAGCATCGCGGCCTCCGCCTCGATGCCGCCGACGCCCCAGCCGAGCACCCCGAGGCCGTTGACCATCGTCGTGTGGGAATCCGTGCCGACGAGCGTGTCGGGGTAGGCCTCGCCCGTCGCGTCGTTGACGAAGACGGTGCGGGCCAGGTACTCGAGGTTGACCTGGTGGACGATGCCGGTGTCCGGCGGGACCACGGAGAAGTTGTCGAACGCCTCCTGGCCCCAGCGGAGGAACTGGTAGCGCTCCTCGTTGCGCTCGAACTCGCGCTCGGCGTTCAGCGCGAACGACTGCACGGAGCCGAACGAGTCGACCTGGACGGAATGGTCGATGACGAGCTCGGCCGGGACGAGCGGGTTGATCTTCGACGGGTCGCCGCCCAGGGCGGCCATCGCGTCGCGCATCGCGGCGAGGTCGACGATCGCGGGAACGCCCGTGAAGTCCTGCATGACGACGCGCGCCGGGGTGAACGCGATCTCCTTCGAGGGCTGCGCGGCGGCGTCCCAGGTCGCCAGCGCCTCGATGTCGTCCTTCGTGACCGCGCCGTTGCCCTCCGTGCGCAGGAGGTTCTCCAGCAGCACCTTGAGCGAGTACGGCAGGCGGGCGACGTCGAACTTCGACTGCAGCGCGTCGAGCTTGTAGATCGTGACCTCGCGGTCACCGACCTTCAGCGTGTCGCGGGCGTCGAACGAGTTGGGGTTCTCGGGCATGGAGGGTCCTATCTCTGGGGGAGGAGCACGAAGGGATCGCCGTCGAGGGCCGTGAGGCGGCCGAGGGCGGACGGGCGGAAGGTGGCGATGCGGTGGGTGCCCACCCGGGCGGCGACCGCAACCAGGGAGGCGTCGGAGAGCGTGAGGTCGTCCTCGCGGCGGGCGATGGTCGTCGTCTCGACGAGCGCGTCGGCCCACCAGCGGACGGTGTAGGCGTTCGCGAGGAGATCGCGGCGGACGGCGTCCCGCGCCTCGGGGTGGGCGGCGAGCGCGTCGTCGACGGCGGCGACGACGAGCGGGGTCGTCACGAGGTCCTCGTCCTCCGTGGCGAGCCAGGCGACCGCGGCCGCGTGGTCGGCCGCGGCGGCGTCGGCGAGCGCGAGGACGAAGGAGGCGTCGACCACGACGGCCATCAGGCGCCGTTCCCGCGGAAGACGGCGACGGCCTGCGGCTTGACCCGCGGCGGGCGGTTCACGACGGCCTCGAGCGTGCGGCGGATGAGCTCGGCCTTCGTGATGCCCTCCTCCGCGGCCCGGCGCGACAGCGCGTGGTCGAGCTCCTCGCTGAGGTAGATGCTGGTCTTCTTCGTCGCCAAGTCGACGTAGGGTATCACCCTACGTCTACCCCGGGGGTCGCCGGCCACGAGGGCGAGCAGGCGGAGGGGGCGGCGTGCGAGCACGAGGTGCATGCGGCCCGCGGGCGGCCGCTGGTTCTGCGAGCGGGCCTGGGCGTACGCCGCGCCCGTCGGCCGGTAGGGGCGCGGAAGGCCCACGTCGCGTTCCATCCCTCGCGCATGGACGTCGGCCGGCTCGGCGACGAGGTCGTGCGGTCCCAGGACGGCGACTTCCACGGCGGGTGGGTCCCTCCGGCTGGTAGTTCCTAGGATCGAGCCATGCCCGATCGCTCCGAGACCCTGAAGAAGCTCGACCTCATCCGCATCATCGCGGCGGTCGACGTGGTGATGCTCGTGGTGCTCCTGTACTTCTCGATCTCCGACAGCGACAGCGGCGTCTCGATCCTCGGCCCGATCCACGGCTTCGTCGTGCTCGTGCTGCTGTACCTCACCGCGGTCGGGGTCACGGAGAAGCGCTGGAGCTGGATCTTCCCCGTCACGACGCTCATCCCGATCTTCGCGCTGTTCTACGACGCGAAGCTCCGCCGCGAGGTCCAGGCCGCCTAGGCGCGCTCCAGCAGCGCGGCGCCGTAGGGCGCCACGAGCAGCGAGCCGACCGGGACGCTCGCGCCCAGCTCGACCTGTGCGTCGGTGAGCGCGCAGCGCCACCGTCCGCGCAGGCCCTCCGGCACGTCGAGGACGACGTCGTCCGCCGGGCGGACCGGTGCGACCACGAGCACCTCGGCGATGCCGCGGGTGAACGCGCACACGTCCGGCCCGGCCTCGAGCGGCGTGTACGCACCGTGCTTCCCGAACGCCTCCTCCTTGCGCGCGCGGAGCGCCAGCGCGCGCCGGATGAGGTGGAGCTTCGCGGTTTCGCGCGTCGGGGGCTCCCCCGCCGCCGCGGCCCGCAGCGCGTCCTGCCGGGCCGCCCAGTCGACGGGCCGGCGGTTGTCCGGGTCCACGAGCGCGAGCATCCACAGCTCATCGCCCTGGTAGACGTCGGGAACGCCCGGCGTCGTGAGCTTCAGGAGCGTCTGGCCGAGCGCCGCGCGCTCGCCCTCCGCCCGTGCACGCTCGGCGAGCGCGAGCACCCCGGGGTCCTCGACGAGCGCCCACGCCCACTCCTGCACGGCGCGCTCGTGCGCCTCGTCGGGCTCGAGCCAGTTCGAGGTCGTCTTCCCCTCCCGCAGCGCCTTCTCGAGGTAGCCGTCGAGCCGCTCGCGGGTGATCTCGCCGCCGAGGCCGACGGCGATCTGCAGGGCGAAGAGCTGCTCGGCGGGCGTCGGCTCCGCGTTCCGGTCGACCTTCGCGCGCACGAGCTCCTCCCACGCCTCGGGCATCGTCGTGAGCGCTGCGATGCGCGCGCGCAGGTCCCCCGAGCGCTTGGTGTCGTGCGTCTGCGTGACCAGCAGGCCGTCGCCGAAGCGCTGGGCGCGGACCTGGTTGGCCGCGTGGAAGGCCGTGACGGACAGGCCGAAGCGGCTCGGGTCCCCACCGACCTCGTTCAGGGCGACCATCGGCATCCAGCGGTAGAAGGTCGTGTCCTCGATGCCCTTCGCGGTGACGGGCGGCGAGGTCTGCTGGAAGCGCGTGACGAACTCGTCGAGCTCGCCGCGGCCCTGCTCGAGCAGGAGCACCGCCGTGAGGTCGGCCGGCATCTCCGCGGCGGCGACGTGCTCGCGGTCGGCGTCGGAGACGTGGCCGCTCCAGGGCTCCACGTACGTGCGGTAGACCGGGAGCCGGGAGAGCGCGCGCGCGATGTCGTGCGCCGCGAAGCGCCCCCCGCAGAGCCGCACGAGCCAGTCGACCTCCCGCCGGAAGGTCCCCTCGGCCTGCTGGAGCTGCGCCTCGAGCGCGACCGCGGCGAACGCGCGGTCGTCGCCGGTGAGCTCGGCCCAGAGCTCGAGGAACGGGTGCTCCCCGGCCGGGTCGACGTACAGGCCGAGCACGTCGTTGAGGAACTCGTAGCCGACGGTGCCGGAGACGGGCCAGTCCGGGAGCTCCTCCCCGGGGTGCAGGATCTTCTCGACCCACACGCGCGCGGCGCCGGCGTCGTGGAGGCGCCGCAGGTAGCCGGCGGGGTCGGCGAGGCCGTCCGGGTGGTCGACCCGCAGGCCGTCGAGGACGCCTTCGGAGAGCAGCGCGAGGACCTTGTCGTGCGCGAGGTGGAAGACCTCCTCCTTCTCCATGCGCACCGCGGCGAGGTCGTCCACGTCGAAGAACCGCCGGGTGAACCCCGTCTCCGGGTCGACGTCGAAGACCTCGGGTCGCTTGGCCTCGTCCGCCCACCAGCGGTTCTCGGGAGCGGCGCCCATGTGGTTCGGGACGATGTCGAGGATGACCCCGAGGCCCGCGCCGGCGAGCTCGCGGAAGGCGGCCTCCCCGCCGAGCTCCTCGGAGATCCGCGTCGGGTCGACCGTGTCGTAGCCGTGCGTGGAGCCGGGCCGCGCCTGCAGCGACGGGGAGAGGTACAGGTGGCTCACGCCGAGCTCGCGCAGGTAGGGGACGAGCTCGAGCGCCTTCGCGAAGTCGAGCTCCGGGTTGAGCTGCAGCCGGTAGGTGCAGCGGAGCTGCGGGCCGCTCATGCCTCGACCTCGGGGGCGGCCTCGGCGACCTCCGGGGTCACCTCGCCCTCCTCGGCCGGCCCCTCCTGGCGCGGCTCGACGCGCTTGAGGACGGTGAACGAACGCGCCTCGCAGTGCACGGTCCCGCGCGCCGGGACGGTCCACTCGCCCGGCAGCAGCTCGGGCTCCGCCGTGGAGAGCTCGATGGCCCACTCCGCGCCGTAGCGCGGCGAGGGCAGGCGCACGGGGACGGCCTCGTGGTGGCCGTTCACGAGCACGAGGAAGGAGTCGTCGACGATCCGCTCGCCGCGTCGGTCGGGGTACGGGATCGCCTGGCCGTTCAGGAAGAGGCCGAGCGCCGGGATGTCGTCGCGCTCCCAGTCGCGGCGCGTCATGCGGCGCCCCTCGGGCCGGAACCACCAGGAGTCGGGCAGGCCGGTGCCGTTCTCGTCCGAGCCCGTGAGGAACTGCTTGCGGCGGAACACCGGGTGATCCTGGCGCAGGCGGATGACGCGCTTCGTGAACGCGAGCATCCGCTCCTGGAACGGCTCGAGCTCCCAGTCGAACCAGGAGATGGGCGAGTCCTGGCACCACGCGTTGTTGTTGCCGCCCTGGGTGCGGGCCATCTCGTCGCCGCCGAGCACCATCGGGATGCCCTGCGAGAGCAGCAGCGTCGCCATGTAGTTGCGGGTCTGGCGGCCGCGCAGCTCGAGGACCTCCGGGTCGTCCGTCTCGCCCTCGACGCCGCAGTTCCAGGAGCGGTTGTCGTCCGTGCCGTCCTGGTTGTCCTCGAGGTTCGCCTCGTTGTGCTTCTCGTTGTAGGAGACGAGGTCGCGCAGGGTGAAGCCGTCGTGGGCGGTGATGAAGTTGATCGACGCCCTCGGGTTGCGGCCGTCGTCGTACAGGTCGGCCGAGCCCGTCAGGCGGCCCGCGAACGCGCTGAGCGGCGTCGCGCCACGCCAGAAGTCGCGCATCTCGTCGCGGTAGATGCCGTTCCACTCCGACCACTGCACGGGGAAGTTGCCCACCTGGTAGCCGCCCGGGCCGACGTCCCACGGCTCGGCGATGAGCTTCACCTGCGAGAGGACCGGGTCCTGGTGGATGAGGTCGAAGAACGCGCCGAGGCGGTCCACCTCGTAGAGCCCGCGTGCGAGCGTCGAGGCGAGGTCGAAGCGGAAGCCGTCGACGTGGCACTCGATGACCCAGTACCGCAGCGAGTCCATGATGAGCCGGAGGGTGCTCGGGTGGACCGTGTTGAGCGTGTTGCCCGTGCCCGTGAAGTCCATGTAGAACCGCTGGTCCTGGGGCGAGAGGCGGTAGTAGCTCGGGTTGTCGACGCCCTTGAACGACAGCATCGGGCCGAGGTGGTTGCCCTCCGCCGTGTGGTTGTAGACGACGTCGAGGATGACCTCGATGCCCTTCTTGTGCAGGGCCTTCACCATGCCCTTGAACTCCCGGACCTGCTCGCCGGTCTCCCCGGTCGCGGCGTACGGCGCGTGGGGCGCGAGGTAGCCGATCGACGAGTAGCCCCAGTAGTTCTTGAGGCCGCGCTCGTTCAGGAACGACTCGTCGATGATGTGGTGCACGGGCAGCAGCTCGACCGCGGTGACCCCGAGCTCGCAGAGGTAGTCGATCGCCGGCTCGGAGGCCAGGCCGCCGTAGGTGCCGCGCAGGTCCTCGCGCACGTCGGGGTGCTGCATCGTGAAGCCCTTGACGTGCGTCTCGTAGATCACGGTGTCCGACCAGGAGGTCCGCGGATGGCGGTCGTCCTCCCAGTCGAAGCGGTGGTCGACCACGAGGCACTTCGGGATCGCGGGCGCCGAGTCCTCGTCGTCGGGCTCGTAGTCCGCGTCGTCGGAGCCGTCCGGCGTGTACGGCAGGACCTGGGCCATCGTCCAGTCGACCTCGCCCTCGATCGCCTTGGCGTACGGGTCGATGAGGAGCTTGCACGGGTTGAAGCGCAGGCCGTCGTCGGGCTCGTAGGGGCCGTGGACGCGGTAGCCGTAGCGCTGACCCGGGTGGACGCCGGGGAGGTAGCAGTGCCAGTTGTGGTTCGTGACCTGCTTGAGCTCGATGCGCTCCTCCTCCCCCTCCGGCGTGAAGAGGCAGAGCTCGATCTTCTCCGCGTTCTCGGAGAAGATCGAGAAGTTCGTGCCCTCCCCGTCCCACACGGGACCGAGCGGGTACGCCTCTCCCGGCCACACCTGCCGGCCGGGGTTCTGGGTCGCGGGAGCAGGGATCAGCGGCGCGGTCATCGACCATCCATCCTGCCCGACGCGCTCGCGGGCGAACCGGGAGAGCTTGCAGCGCCTCGGGCCCAGGGGCGAGAACCCGGCGATCCGCGCGCGCCTGCTGCTCGCTTCGCTGCTCGTCCTCGGGTGCTCGCCGCCCCCGCGAGCGCGTCGCTCGACGGCCCGCCGGTCGTCGTCGCCTCGATGCTCGACACGCCGTGGCACGTCCTGCCGCTCGTGCGCCTCCGCGACGAGGGCACGCGCCTCGCGCTCGACGGCGTCGTCTTCCCCGGCCGATCGGGACCGACGGGAACCTCGACGGCGGGCGGATGGCCTTCGGCCCGGACGGGATGCTGCATGTGACGACGGGCGACGTCCACGACCAGCCCAGGCGGGGACCCGGGCGCCGTGGGCGGCGGGCGGGCTCGCGTTCGCCGGGGACCGGAAGCTCTACGCACCGCTGCTCGCGGGTCCTCACGGGGAGGGTCGCGCTGGGCGGGCGCCGACGGCTCCCGCGGTCGCCGGACGCCCCC
>JAOPZO010000099.1 GCA_025964065.1 Solirubrobacterales bacterium
GTCGGAACACCATCACCAGGATCAGGATGGCGAACACCACCGCGGGCGTCCATGCCTCCCCGAGCGGCAGGCCGAGGAAGTTGCCTCCGTCGGACACCGCCTGGATGACGCCGATGATGAGGCCGCCGATGACGGCGCCCTTGAGGTTGCCGATGCCGCCCATGACCGCGGCGGTGAACGCGATGAGCCCGGCCTGGAAGCCCTGGAAGAACCAGATGGTCGTCTGGTACAGCGCGTAGATCAGGCCGGCCGCGCCGGCGAGCATGCCGCCGAGCAGGAACGTCAGGGAGATCGTCGTGTCGACGTTGATCCCCTGGAGCCGGGCCGCGTCGGGGTCCTGCGCGGTGGCGCGCATCGCCTTGCCGAGGCGGCTCTTCGTGATGAAGGTCACCATCGCGAGGACGAGCGGGATCGTCACGACGATCGCGAGGACGTCCGCGCGCTGGATGCGGACGCCGAGCACGGTGGTGACCGTGTCCTGCGCGCGCAGGAGGTCCGGGACGCCGGCGGGCGAGCCGCCGAGCCACAGCAGGCCCACGTTCTGCAGGATGAACGAGAAGCCGACCGCGGTGATCAGGGGCGCCAGCTTGGGCGCGCTCCTGAGCGGCCGGTAGGCCACCCGCTCGATCATCACGTTCAGGGTCCCGCAGGTCAGCATCACGATGATGAGCGTGAGCAGCAGCCCGAGCACGAGGCCCAGGGGGCCGGTCGCGAGCGTCAGGCCGAGGGTGCCCCACAGGCCGAACGAGACGAACGAGCCGATCATGAAGTTCTCGCCGTGGGCGAAGTTGATCAGCTCGATGATCCCGTAGACCAGCGTGTAGCCCACGGCGATCAGCGCCCAGATGGAGCCGTTGGAGAGGCCCTGGAAGATGTTGGTCGCGAGGCGCGAGAGGTCGCCCTCCTCGGACAGGTCCTTGATCCCGTAGTAGACGGGGAGCGCCAGCAGCACGGCGAAGAGGCCGTACTTCGAGGCGAGCTCGGCGAAGATGTTGCGGGTGCGCGGAGGCGCAGCCGCGGGGAGCGGCGGTGCTTCGGTCGTGGCCACGACGAGTCCCTAGCGGTCGTTGGGCGGGATGGGAGGAGCGGCGCCGTGCGGCGGGGCCCCCTCTGGGGGACCCCCGCCGCTCAGCAAGCCGGACATGCGGGTGGAGCGGGGAGCTCTACGCCGCGGCCTTGATGGCCGAGTCGAACTTCGGGTCGCCGTCCGGGCCGACCTTGTACAGGCCGTAGTCGGTCAGCGTCGTGTCGCCGTTCTCGTCGATCGAGTACGTGCCGAGGACCGAGTCACGGTCCTTCGTCTTGAACAGCTGCGCGAGGAAGCCCTCACGCGTCGTGCCGGCCTGGCCGGCCGCCTCGATGGTGTCGAGGACGAGCTGCATGGCCTCGAAGCCGTAGATGGCGTACGGATCGGGCGACGCGTCGCCGTACTCCTTCTCGAAGGCCGCGATGAACTCCTGGCCGCCGGGGTACGAGCTGAGGTCGAGCGTCGCGACCGTGCAGGCGAAGTTCTTGCCCACGCTGGCCGGGATGCCCTTCTTCTCCGGGTTGGTGAACCCGGACTCGCAGACGCCGTCGCCGCCGTACAGCTTGGCGTCGGGCAGCGCCGAGGCGACGTCCTTGTACACCTGGATGGCGCCGTTGGCCGTGACGCCCGCGAAGATGAAGCACTCCGCGCCGGCACCCTTGATCTTCGAAGCGACGCCGCGGAAGTTCGCCGCGTCCTTCTGGATGCCCTCGTTGGCCACGACCTCGACGCCCTGCTCGCCGGCCTTGATCTCGACGAGGCGCGCCAGGCCGAGGCCGTACGTGTCCTTGTCGTTGGCCATGCCGATCTTCGTGCAGCCGTCGTTCTTGGCCTGCGTCACGAGGGCCGCAGCCTGGATCGTGTCGCGGGGGACGATGCGGGTGTAGGTCTTCTTGCCCGTCGGCTGGTACTTGGCGGGCTCACCCTTCTCCGAACCGGGCTCGTCCGTCGTGAGACCGACGTACGTGTTGGCCGGGGAGATCTGCGCGATGCCGACCTGGTTCAGGATCGGGATCGAGAGCGCCGAGGCGCCCGAGTTGAACTCACCGATGTAGGCGACGGCCTTCTTGTCCTGGGCAACCTTGCGCGCGTTGGACGCGACCTGGTTGGGCTCCCAGTTGCCGGCCTGTGCCGTCGAGTCGTCGAGCGACTCGTACTTGACGCTGACGCCGCCGGCCTTGCCGCCGGACTGCTTCATGGCCAGCTTGATGCCGTCGACCATGGCGTTGGTCTGGTCCTTCGAGGCACCCTGCAGCGGGAGGCTCGAGTAGACGTTGACAGAACCCGTCGCCGCACCACCGCTCGCGCTCTCGGTGGACTCGGTGCCGGACGATGCTGCGGGGGTCTCCTCGTCGTCACCGCAGGCTGCGAGGCCCACGGCGAGCGCCGGGATGGCGAAGGCGAGGGCCGCCTTCGAACGAATGAACAAGTTGCAATCCCTCCTCAAGGATCGAGTAAGGCCGCGATGCTAACCCAGGTTCGGGACAGCGCGCGAGGACGAACTGGCGAACATGCGTCTAAAGTCCTCGACCGATCGGCGGAACACCAATCCGGCTTGGTCACCCCGTCAGACCAAGAAGTTCCCGAGGAGGCGCTTCCCGCCGTCCGTGAGCACCGACTCCGGGTGGAACTGCACGCCTTCTGCCGGGAGCTCGGTGTGGCGGATGCCCATCAGGACCCCCCCGCCGCGACTCGTGACGACGAGGCTCGGGGGCAGGTCGGCCTCCGAGACGACGAGCGAGTGGTAGCGCCCGACGGTGAGCGGGCTCGGCAGCCCGGCGTAGATCCCGGCGCCGTCGTGCGTGATCTCCGTGGTCTTCCCGTGGACGGGCTCGTGGCGCACCACGGAGCCGCCGAACGCCCGGGCGAGCGACTGGTGGCCCAGGCAGACCCCGAGCGTCGGGATCCCCGCCTCGGGCACGCGGCGCATCGTCTCCACGGAGATGCCGGCCTCGTCCGGGGTGCACGGGCCGGGTGAGACGACGACCCGGTCCGGCGCCCGGGCGATGATCTCGTCGACCCCGATCTGGTCGTTGCGGACGACCTCGACCTCCGCCCCGAGCTCCCCGAGGTACTGGACGAGGTTGTACGTGAAGGAGTCGTAGTTGTCCACGACGAGGACGCGACGGCGCTCCATCAGGGCCACTCCGGCTGCCGGGCGGCGAGCTCGATGGCGCCCTTGACGGCGCGCGCCTTGTTCTCGGACTCCTCGTACTCGTAGGCGGGCTTGGCGTCGGCCACCGTTCCCCCGCCGGCCTGGATGTGCGCCACGCCGTCCTGGATGACGACCGTGCGGATGTGGATGCAGGTGTCCAGGTCGCCCGTGTAGGAGAGGTAGCCGATCGCGCCGCCGTACCCCCCGCGCTTCACGGGCTCGAGCTCGTCGATGGTCTCCATGGCCCGGACCTTGGGGGCCCCGGAGAGCGTCCCGGCCGGCAGGACGGCCCGCAGGGCGTCCATGGGGCCGATCTCCTCGCGCAGGCGGCCGGAGACGCTCGAGACGATGTGCATGACGTGCGAGTACTGCTCCACGGCCATGAACGAGTCGACCTGCACGGAGCCGAAGTCGCTCACGCGCCCGAGGTCGTTGCGGCCGAGGTCGACGAGCATCACGTGCTCCGCGCGCTCCTTCTCGTCCTCGAGCAGGCCCTTCGCGAGCGCCTCGTCCTCCGCCGGGGTCGCGCCCCGCCGCCGGGTGCCCGCGATGGGGCGCGTGGAGACGTGCCGGCCCGTGACGGTCAGGAGCGGCTCGGGGCTCGCGCCCGCGACCTGGAAGTCGAGGAAGTCGAGGAAGTACATGTACGGCGAGGGGTTGACCACCCGCAGGCCGCGGTAGATCGAGAACGGGTCGATGCCGTCGATGGCGCCCGACCAGCGCTGGGAGGGGACGACCTGGAAGGTGTCCCCCGCGTGGCAGTAGTCGACGATCCGGGCGACCATCGCCTCGAACTCCTCGCGCTCCATGTTCGGCGTGAAGGTCGGGACGGGCCGCGCGGGGCGCGCGACGTCGGGGACGGGCACGGGCCCGGCGAGCAGCCCGCGCACCTCGGCGATGGTGGCGACCGCATCGGCGTAGGACCGCTCGAGGTCCCCGTCGGTCTCCACGTGGGCGATGACCGAGAGCGTGTGCTTGAGATGGTCGAAGACCACGAGCACGTCGGAGAGCATGAGCGCCATGTCCGGCAGCCCGAGCGCGTCGGGGTTCGGGTCGCCCAGGGTCGTCTCGACGGTGCGCACGAGGTCGTAGCCGAAGAAGCCGACGGCGCCGCCCGCGAACGGCGGGAGGTCGGGGAGCTGCGCCTGGGAGACGCGGGCGACCGCCTCCGCGGCGATCGCGTAGGGGTCCCCGGGGTCGCCGAGGTTCCAGCGGATGACGCTCCGCGGGCGCACGCCGATGAACGACCAGCGCCCGACCCGCTGGCCCTGCTCCGCGCTCTCGAGCAGGAACGCGGGGGACGAGGGCGTCGTCCCGCGCAACTTGAGGAACGCCGCGACGGGCGTCTCGCAGTCGTCGATGAACGAGTGGCGCAGCGGCACGAGGTTGTGCTCGGCCCCGAGGGCGCGGACCTCCTCGAGCGACGGCTCCACGGCGAACGCCGGGGCGCTAGCGCCGGCGGTCACGCAGCACCGCCTGCGGGCCCTCGAGCGTGTGGCCGCGGCCCTGCAGGAGCGCCATGAGGTGGAAGAGGACGTCGGCCGCCTCCTCGTCCACGCGCTCGTCCGACTCCTCGCGGACGGCGCGGACGACCTCCTCGGCCTCCTCCTGGACCTTCTCCCCCGCGAGCGCGGGGTCCTCGAGGAGCTGCACGACGTAGGAGCCGGCGGGCTTCTCGCTCGCGCGCTGGGCGAGCGTGCGCCCGAGGTCCGGGAGCACCTCGTGCGGAGCGAGCGCCATCTCGCCCGTGAAGAAGCAGGTGCGCTCGCCCGTGTGGCACGCGGGGCCCGCCGGCTCGACGAGCGCCAGCAGCGCGTCGCCGTCGCAGTCGACCCGGAGGGCCTTCACGGCCTGGGTGTTGCCCGAGGTGGCGCCCTTGTGCCAGAGCTCGTCCCGGGAGCGCGACCACAGGTGGAGCTCCCCCGTCTCGCGCGTCCTGGCGACGGCCTCGGCGTTGGCGTAGGCCAGCGTGAGGACCTCTCCCGAGGCCCAGTCCTGGATCACGACGGGGACGAACCCCTGCTCGTCGTAGGCGATCTGCATCGCCCGACAGGTTACGCGGCGATGGGCGCGGCGCTCCGCTCGGGGGTGTCGCGGGGCGCGGCGAGCCGTGGGTGCGCCTGGTCGAGGTACCAGCCGAACGCGCGGTCCACGACGGGCTGGGGCGCGACGAGCTTGAAGAGGAGCGCCAGGAGCCGCGGCGGAAGTGCCGGGATGACGCGCTGGAGCTTCAGCAGGCGCGCGTAGAAGCGGGCCTGGGCGGCGGACTCGGCGTGGTAGGCGGCGAGCGCCTGCTCGCGGCTCTGCTCCCCGTCGAGGACCGCGGCGATGCCCCGCCCCGCGGCGATCCCGAACGCGAACGCGGGGCGGATCCCCTCGCCGCTGAGCGGGAGGCAGTGCCCGGCCGAGTCGCCCACGAAGAAGACGCCGTCCTCCGTGGCGGGGCGCAGGCGGTGCGGGAACCAGTTGCCCTGATAGCGGACGGCGTCGGCGTCGAGGCGGTGGGCGATCTCCTTCGTCCCCTCCTTGACGTGCTGGT
>JAOPZO010000114.1 GCA_025964065.1 Solirubrobacterales bacterium
CTGCGGTTCCAGCACGCCACGGGCGAGCTGGAGAACACGGCCGGCCTCGGCACCACCAAGAAGGACCTCGCCCGCGCGCTCACCATCGCGAAGCAGCGCGGCCTGGACACCACGAAGGCCTAGGGAAGAAGACGAATGGCTGAAGAGAACCCCACACCCGAGAACGACGAGGCGAACGCGCCCGAAGCCGTCGAGGCAGAGGCGGCTGCGCCGGTCGAGCCCGTGGTCCCGCTGACCCCGAAGGAGCGCAAGGTCGCGTCCCGCGTCAAGCGCGGGCAGCGCCGCCCGTCGACGCCCGAGGCCCGCACGGAGCTGCGCAAGGCGAAGGCCGCCGCGCGTTCGCGCCGTCGCGTCCAGGAGCGCGAGAAGGCCAAGGCGAACCGCCCGGCCGAGCCCGTCCCGGACGTCGCGGCCCGCGAGCGCGTCGCCGGCTCGGCGAAGATCCGCCTCGGCACGGTGACCTCCGCGAAGGCGGACAAGACCATCACCGTGCGCATCGACACCGCCCGGCGTCACCGCAAGTACGAGAAGATCGTGCGGTCGTCGATGAAGCTGCACGCGCACGACGAGGCCAACGACGCCAACGAGGGTGACCTCGTCAAGGTGATCGAGGCCCGCCCCCTGAGCCGCACGAAGCGCTGGCGGCTCGTCGAAGTCATGGAGCGTGCGAAGTGATCCAGAACGAGACCCGTCTCAAGGTCGCCGACAACACCGGCGCCCGCGAGATCCTCTGCATCCGCGTCAAGGGCGGCTCCCGCCGCCGGTACGCGTTCGTCGGGGACGTCATCACCGCCACCGTCAAGTCCGCGAACCCGCAGGGCACCGTCAAGAAGGGCGAGGTCGTCACGGCCGTCGTCGTGCGCACGAAGAAGTCCTTCGGGCGCGAGGACGGGACCTACATCGGGTTCGACGAGAACGCCGCGGTCATCATCGATGCCGCCAACAACCCGCGCGGCACGCGCATCTTCGGTCCGGTGGCGCGCGAGCTGCGCGACCGGAACTTCATGAAGATCGTCTCCCTCGCGCCGGAGGTGCTGTAATGGCTCTCAAGATCCGCCGCGACGACACCGTCGTCGTCACCAGCGGCAAGGACCGCGGCAAGACCGGCAAGGTCCTGCGCGTCGACCCCAAGAGGGAACGGGTCTACGTCGAAGGTCTGAACATCGTCAAGCGCCACCAGCGCCCCGTGCAGTCGACCGACCCGGTGAAGGCCGCGGGTGGCGTCGTCGAGAAGGAGGGCGCGATCCACATCTCCAACGTGATGCTCGTCGACCCCAAGGACAACAAGCCCACCCGCGTCGGCATCAGCCGCGAGAACGGGCTCCGCGTCCGGGTCACCAAGCGCACCGACTCGAAGCTCGACTGACTCATGGCCCGACTCAAGACCCGATACAACGACGAGATCAAGCCGCAGCTCATCGAGCGGTTCGGCTACTCCTCGTCCATGCAGGCCCCGAAGCTCGACAAGGTCGTGCTGAACATGGGCCTGGGTGACGCGAAGACCGATTCCAAGGTCCTCGATCACGCGACGGAGCAACTCGCGGCCATCGCCGGCCAGAAGCCGAACATCCGCATCGCGCGGAAGTCCATCGCCCAGTTCAAGGTCCGCGAGGGCATGCCGGTCGGCGCGGCGGTGACGCTCCGCAACGAGCGCGCCTACGAGTTCATCGACCGCCTCGTCTCCGTGGCGATCCCGCGCATCCGCGACTTCCGCGGCTTGAAGCCGACGTCCTTCGACGGTCGCGGCAACTACGCCATGGGCGTCAAGGAGCAGACGATGTTCCCCGAGATCGACTACGACGCGATCGACGCCGTCCGCGGTCTCGACATCATCGTCACGACCACGGCCAAGACCGACACCGAGGCCTACGCGCTGCTCGAGGCGTTCGGCTTCCCGTTCTCCAAGGACGGCAACCCCTTCATCACCAAGACGGAGGCCTGATCGATGGCCAAGACCTCACTGCGCGTCAAGCAGGCGCGCCCCGCGAAGTTCAAGACCCGCGAGTACACGCGCTGCCGCAACTGCGGCCGCGCCCGTGCCGTCTACCGCAAGTTCGGCATCTGCCGGATCTGCCTGCGGACGCTCGCCCACGAGGGGTTCATCCCCGGCATGACGAAGTCGAGCTGGTAGCCGCCATGACGATGACCGATCCCATCGCGGACTTCCTGACCCGCATCCGCAACGGCATCCGCGCCGCCCACGAGACCGTCGAGATCCCCTCGTCGAAGCTCAAGCGCGAGCTCGCCCGGATCCTCAAGGAGCAGGGCTACATCCAGGCCTACGAGCTTCGTGCGCCCGACGCCACCCACCCGGGTGAGCGCGTCGTGATCACGCTCAAGTACACCGACGACCGCCGCTCGGCCATCCAGGGCCTGCGGCGCGTCTCACGCCCCGGGCAGCGGACCTACCGCGGCCACGACAGCCTCCCGAAGGTCCAGGGCGGCATGGGCACCATCATCATGTCGACTTCCCACGGCGTCATGACGGGTCACCAGGCGCGCCAGTCCGGCGTCGGTGGCGAAGTCGTGGCGGAGATCTGGTAGCCCCATGTCACGAATCGGCCGCAAGCCCATCGACGTCCCCAGCGGCGTCGACATCACCGTCAAGCCGGAGCTCGTCACCGTGAAGGGCCCGCGGGGTGAGCTCTCCGAGCGCATCCACCGGGACATCACGGTGTCCGTCGAGGACTCCGTCGTCACCGTCACGCGCCCCACGGACCGTGGCGAGCACCGTGCCCTGCACGGCCTCACGCGCTCCCTCGTGGCCAACATGGTCGAGGGCGTCACGAACGGCTACGCCAAGGGCCTCGAGATCCAGGGCGTCGGCTACCGCGCCGTCTTGAAGGGCAAGGACCTGGAGCTGGCCCTGGGGTACTCCCACCCGGTCTCCATCGCCGCGCCCGACGGCATCGAGTTCGAGGTCCCGCAGCCCACGCGCGTCATCGTGCGGGGCAACTCCAAGCAGGCGGTCGGCGAGACCGCCGCCATCATCCGCAAGCAGCGTCCGCCGGAGCCCTACAAGGGCAAGGGCATCCGCTACGAGGGCGAGCACGTCGTCCGGAAGGTTGGTAAGCGCGCATGAGCGTCACCACGAAGCCCGCGCAGCGTCTGCGGCGTCGCCGCCGCGTCCGCGCGAAGATCACCGGCTCCGAGGTGCGCCCGCGCATCTCCGTGTTCCGCTCGAACCGCGGCATCGCCGCGCAGCTCATCGACGATGCCTCGGGTCGCACCCTGGCCGCCGTGAGCTGGACGGAGTCCGACCTCCGCGGCCTCAAGCCGATGGAGCAGGCCGCCAAGAGCGGCGAGCTGCTGGCCGAGCGCGCGAAGGCCGCCGGCGTCGAGTCCGCCGTCTTCGACCGTGGCGGCTACCAGTACCACGGTCGGGTCAAGGCGTTCGCCGAGGGCGTTCGCGAGGGAGGCATCACCGTATGACCAGCACGATCATCGACCGCACCGTCAGCCCGCAGGGGCTCGACCTCCAGGAGCGCGTCGTCGAGATCAACCGCGTCGCGAAGGTCGTCAAGGGCGGCCGTCGCTTCTCCTTCACCGCCCTCGTGGTGGTGGGTGACGAGCGCGACGTCGTCGGCGTGGGCTACGGCAAGGCCAACGAGGTCCCGCTCGCGATCCAGAAGGGCGTCGAGCAGGCGAAGAAGAACCTCTTCAAGGTCCCGAAGCACAACTCGACGATCACGCACGAGTCGCTCGGCGTGTTCGGGGCGGGCCGCGTCTTCCTGAAGCCGGCGTCTCCGGGCACCGGCGTCATCGCGGGCGGTGGCGTCCGCGCCGTGCTCGAGCTGGCCGGCATCCACGACATCCTGAGCAAGTCGCTCGGCTCCCAGAACCCGATCAACCTCGTGAAGGCGACGACCACCGCGCTGCAGCAGCTCCGCAAGCCGGAGGAGGTCGCGCAGCTGCGTGGCCTGTCGATCAACGCGGTGCTCGGCCTCGCGGAGAAGCGCGAGTCCGTCGACCAGGGCGCCGAGGTCATCCACGCGGCCGACGGCACGACGGAGACCCCCGAAGAGGCCGCCTCGCACGCTGCGACGGCGCCCGCGAAGGTGGACTAGCCATGGCGATCAAGGCAACCCAGATCAAGTCCAAGAACGGCTCGGACAAGGCCCAGCTGGCCACGCTCGAGTCGCTCGGCCTGCGCCGCATCGGCCACACGGTCGAGGTCAAGGACACCCCGCAGACCCGAGGCATGCTGCACCGCGTGCGGCACCTCATCACCGTTTCCGAGGACTAGCCATGGCTGACGAGAACAAGGACGAGGCCGTGAGCATCGGCCTCCACAACCTGCAGCCCGCCCCGGGGAGCCGCAAGCCGCGCAAGCGCGTCGGCCGCGGCCACGGCTCCGGCATGGGCAAGACGTCCGGCCGCGGCCACAAGGGCGCCGGCTCCCGCGCGGGCGCCAAGGACCGTGCGCGGTTCGAGGGCGGCCAGATGCCCATCCACATGCGCATGCGCAAGCTGCGTGGGCCGAACAACAAGCAGTCCATGCCGTTCGAGATGTTCCGCACGCACACGCAGCCCGTGAACGTGGGGGACCTCGAGGACCGCTTCGAGGCCAACGACGTGGTCGACGTCGCCGCGATGGTCGCCAAGAACCTCGGCACCCGCAAGGGGATCAAGGTCAAGGTGCTCAACAAGGGCGAGATCACGAAGCCGCTGACGGTGCACGCGCACGCGTTCTCCGCCTCGGCGATCGCGGCCATCGAGGCCGCGGGTGGCTCGGCCACCGTCGTCGACCTCTAGCCTCAAGCCGCATGCTGTCCACCGTCCTCAGCGCGTTCACCGTCGCGGAGATCCGCAGGAAGCTCCTCTTCACCGCGATGGTGCTCGCGCTGTACCGCGTGGGCTCCTACATCCCCGTCCCGGGGATCGACATCGACGCCGTCAAGGCGTCGAACCAGTTCGAGGGCGACTCGATCCTGGGCCTGCTGAACACGTTCTCGGGCGGCGGGCTCTCCCGCATCGCCCTGTTCGCGCTCGGGATCATGCCGTACATCACGGCGTCGATCATCCTGCAGCTCCTGACGGTCGTGGTGCCCTCGCTGGAGAAGCTCTCCAAGGAGGGCGAGGTCGGCCAGCAGCGCATCACGCAGTACACGCGCTACCTCACCGTCGGCCTCGCGTTCGCGCAGTCCATCGGCTACGTCTTCCTCTTCAAGAGCTCGCAGAACGGCGGCTCGCCGATCATCCCCCAGTTCGACGTGCCCCACGTCTTCCTCATCGTCCTCTGCCTCACGGCGGGAACGGTGCTCCTGATGTGGATGGGCGAGCTCATCACCCAGCGCGGCATCGGCAACGGCATCTCGCTGATGATCTTCGCCTCGATCGTCGCGGGCCTCCCGCAGGGCGTGCAGGCCTGGTACACGAACTCCGACCAGGTCTTCAAGGTCATGATGCCGTTCATCGCGCTCGCGGTGATCGCCTCGATCTGCTTCATCCAGGAGGGCCAGCGCCGCATCCCGGTGCAGTACGCCAAGCGCGTCATCGGCCGCCGCATGAGCGGCGGCGGCCAGACCTACCTGCCGCTGCGCGTGAACATGGCCGGCGTCATCCCGGTCATCTTCGCCGCCTCGATCATGGCGTTCCCGCCCACGATCGGCCAGCTCATCAACACCCCGGGCGCGCGCTCCGTCGCGAACTTCTTCAACCCGCAGGACGCGCCCTACCTCATCGGCGAGTCGCTGATGATCATCGTCTTCACCTACTTCTACACCGCGGTGACGTTCAACCCGGTGGACCAGGCGGAGAACCTGAAGAAGTACGGCGGCTTCATCCCCGGGGTACGGCCCGGGCGCCCCACGGCGGAGTTCCTGGACCGCATCCTGGCCCGCCTGACGTTCCCCGGCGCGCTCTACCTCGCGGCGGTCGCGGCACTGCCGACGATCCTCATCGCCCAGACGAGCGCGAACTTCTTCTTCGGGGGCACGTCGATCCTCATCGTGGTCGGCGTCGCGCTCGACACGATGAAGCAGCTCGAGGCGCAGCTCATGATGCGGAACTACGAGGGCTTCTTGAAGTAGGTAGGGTTCCGCACCCGCCGCGCCGACCGCCCTCCGGGGCGGTCTTTCGTTCTCCGACCGACGGGGCCCCATCGTGTCTCCCCTTGAACTGAACCTCATCCTCCTCGGCCCCCCCGGAGCCGGGAAGGGCACCCAGGCCGAACGCCTCCGCGAGGACTTCCCCCTCGCGTACGTCGCCACGGGCGACATGCTTCGCGAGGCCCGCAACCAGGGCACCGAGCTCGGGCTGAAGGCCCAGGAGTTCATGGACCGCGGCGACCTCGTCCCCGACGAGGTCGTCATCGGAATCGCGCTCGAGCGCATCCAGGCCGACGACGCGCGTGACGGCTTCCTGCTCGACGGCTTCCCGCGCACGGTGCCGCAGGCCGACGCGCTCGACGCGGCGATGGCCGACCTCGGGCGTCGCATCACCGCGGTGCTGCTCGTCGACGTCGCCGACGAGGAGATCGTCCGGCGCATCTCGGGCCGCCGCGTCTCCAAGGCGGGGCGGACCTACCACGTCGACTACGACCCGCCGAAGCACGCGGGCCGCTGCGACGTCGACGGCACCCAGCTCGTGCAGCGCGAGGACGACAAGCCCGACGTGGTGCTGGCCCGCCTGCGCAAGTACCACGAGGCCACCTCGCCGCTCATCGACTACTACGAGCGCCAGGGGCTGCTCCGGCGCTTCGACGGCTCCCGCTCCCCGGTGGAGGTCCACGACCACATCCGGGCGACGCTCGCCACCCTGCGCCTCGAGGACGAGCTCTAGCCCCATGATCATCCGCAAGTCGCCCGCCGAGATCGAGAAGATGGCGGCGGCGGGTGCCATCCACACCAAGGCGATGAAGCTCGTCGAGGGGAAGGTTCGCGAGGGCGTGACGACCCTCGAGCTCGACGAGGCGGTCGAGAAGCTCATCCGCTCCCAGGGCGGGGAGCCGGCCTTCAAGGGCTACCGTGGGTTCACGGGCTCCATCTGCGCCTCGCCGAACTCGATGGTCGTCCACGGGATCCCCGGCCCGTACGCGCTGGGGCGCGGGGACATCATCTCCGTCGACATCGGGGTGGTCCTGGACGGCTGGGTCGCCGACGGCGCCGTGACCTTCCCGGTCGGCCCCGTGACCCCCGTGGCGCGCAAGCTCCTCGAGGTGACCCGCCAGTCGCTGATGGACGCCGTGGAGCAGTGCCGGCCCGGCAACCGCCTGGGAGACGTCTCCCACGCGGTGCAGCAGCGGGTGGAGTCCAACGGCCTGAGCGTCGTGCGCTCCCTCGTGGGGCACGGCATCGGCCGGGACATGCACGAGGACCCGCAGATCCCGAACTACGGCCAGGCCGGCCGCGGGCCCAAGCTCGAGCCCGGCATGGTGCTCGCGGTGGAGCCGATGGTGAACGCCGGACGCCACATGGTGCGGATGGGGGACGACGGCTGGGCGATCTACTCCCAGGACGGCTCCCTGGCCGCCCACTTCGAGTTCACGATCGCCGTGACCGAGGACGGACCGCGCATCCTCACGCCGTGGCACGAGCTGGTCGACGCCGGGGCTCCGGCCGTTTCTGCGTCCTAGCAGGGCTTTCCGCCACCACGCTCCCCGGGCGGCTGCGCGGCGGACCTTGGTGCTATCGTGACCGGTCCGCGCGCCACGACGGCAGCATTCGTGCGCGCACTCCGACACTGGTAGCGGCGCCCAGCAGCGGGCGCCAGAGCCACGTCGTCCGGATTCACAGCTCGAAAGGGACCATGAAAGTCAGACCGTCGGTCAAGCCGATGTGCGAGAAGTGCAAGATCATCCGTCGCCACGGCGCCGTCCTGGTCATCTGCTCGAACCCGCGGCACAAGCAGCGACAGGGGTAACTGAATGGCACGCATCGCCGGGATCAACATCCCGCTCAACAAGCGCGTCGAGATCGGCTTGACGTACATCTACGGCATCGGTCGGCAGACGTCGAACGAGCTCCTCGGGACCGCCGGCGTGTCGCCCGACACGTACGTGCGAGACCTGACGGACGCCGAGGTCGGCAAGCTGCGCGACCTCATCGACGATCTCACCGTCGAGGGTGATCTCCGCCGTGAGCGCTCGCAGAACATCAAGCGCCTGATCGAGATCCAGTGCTACCGCGGTCGCCGCCACCAGCGCGGCCTCCCGGTCCACGGGCAGAACACGAAGAACAACGCGCGCACCCGGAAGGGTCCCAAGCGCATGTCCGTCGCCGGCAAGAAGAAGGCAGGGAAGAAGTAGTGCCCGCTCCCAAGCGCCCCTCGCGCGGTCGCCGCAAGCCGAAGAAGAACATCCCCATCGGCCAGGCGCACATCAAGACGTCGTTCAACAACACGATCGTCTCCCTCACCGACCGCGAGGGCAACGTCATCGCCTGGGAGTCCGCCGGCGGTGCCGGCTTCAAGGGCTCCCGCAAGTCGACGCCGTTCGCCGCACAGGTCACGGCCGACGCCGCCGCCCGCAAGGGCATCGAGCAGGGCCTCCAGAAGGTCGAGGTCTTCGTGAAGGGCCCCGGCTCGGGTCGCGAGACCGCGATCCGCTCCCTCCAGGCCGCCGGCCTCGAGGTCACGGGCGTCAAGGACGTCACCCCGCAGGCCCACAACGGCTGCCGCCCCCGCAAGCGTCGCCGCGTCTAAGGAACTCCAGATGGCCCGAGATACCTCCCCCCAGTGCAAGCAGTGCCGCCGCGAGGGCATGAAGCTCTTCCTCAAGGGTGAGCGCTGCCTGACCGACAAGTGCGGCGTCGAGCGCCGTGCGTACCCGCCGGGCGACCACGGCCGTGGCCGCCAGAAGCAGAGCGAGTACCGCGTGCAGCTCCGCGAGAAGCAGAAGGCGCGCCGCTACTACGGCGTCCTCGAGAAGCAGGTCCGCCTCTACTACGACAAGGCGTCGCTCACCGACGGCATCACGGGCGAGAACCTGCT
>JAOPZO010000122.1 GCA_025964065.1 Solirubrobacterales bacterium
GTCGACCTCCCCTGCGGCCTGGCGACCCTGGGCCACTTCGCGGACCTCGAGGAGCCCGCGGCCCTCCACGTGGCCGACGGCGCGATCCGGGTGCCGGACGCGCCGGGCCTGGGCGTCTGACCCCACCGCAAGGGGCCTGACCCCTTTCAGGCGGTGGCGTTGCGGACGTGCGCAGCACACGCGCGGACTGCGCAGCGCGCGTCAGGGGGCCTGACCCCTTCGATGCGCTGGAGGCCGTCCGCGCCGCGCTCAGGTCGCCGGGATCGCCACGCCGAGCAGCTCCTCGAGCTGCGCGATCGTGGCGGCGGCGTCCGTGTGATGCACGGTCGCCATCCCGAGCGCCCGGGCGGGCTTCAGGTTGCCGCGCAGGTCGTCGACGAAGACGAGCTCCGACGGCTCGAGGCCCATCCGCTCCGCCGCGGCCGCGTAGATCGACGGCTCGGGCTTCCGCACCCCGAGCTCCCCCGAGATCACGAGGACGTCGAAGAGCTGGTCGAAGCGCCGGCGGTCGTACGTCGCCGTGCCCCACGAGTTCGACAGCAGGCCGGTCCGCACCCCCGCCGCCTTGAACGCGATGACGGCATCCTGCATCACCTCGTCGGCGGCCATCCGGCCGAACAGCCGCTCGATGAGCCCCTCGGGCTCCTCCACTTCGAGCACCGCCCCGAACTTCCGCTCGAAGTCCGCGTTCCCGAGGCGCCCGCACTCGAAGTCGGCGAGCAGCTCGCGCGCCATCGGGTCCTTCATGAACGCGTCGCGCACCGAGTCGGGCCGCAGCCCCTCGTCCAGGCAGAACGCCTCGAAGCTCTCGAAGATGTTCGAGGTGAGCACCCCGCCCCAGTCGACGAGCAGTCCGCGCCTAGGCCTCTCCACGGGTGACCTCCTCCGCGCGGCGCGCGAGGTCGACGACGCCGTCGCCGAACTGCTTCAGGAACGGGTCGTCGGAGAGCCCGCTCGTCGCCCGCCTGTAGTTGCCCTCCATGAACACGATCGACTTCCACAGCGCGAGCGCGGTGTACCAGCGGATGTCCTGCATGGTCCGCCCCGAGCGCTCCTCGTACCGCGAGACGAGCTCGGCCCGGGCCGGGAAGCCCTCCGCGCGCGTCACCGCGTTGAGGTCGAAGAGCCCGCCCGACGGGTCGTCGGCCTGGCTCCACATCATGCAGAGGTACCCCACGTCGGCGAGCGGGTCGCCGATCGTCGACATCTCCCAGTCGAGGATGGCGTTGAGCCGCGCGGGCGGCGCGGCCTGGTACATGACGTTCCCGAGTCGGAAGTCGCCGTGCACGATCGTCGCGGGCGGCGAGGCGGGAAGGTTCGCCTTGAGCCAGTCCGCCACCCGCTCGACTTCCGGGATCTCGCGCGTCTTGTTGTGCTCCCAGAGCCCCAGGAAGCGCTTGACCTGGCGCTCGGTGTAGCCCGTCGGCTTGCCGAAGCCCTCCAGGCCCGCGGCCTGCCAGTCGACCGCATGGAGCTCCACGAGCGCGTCGATGAGCTCGAGCGAGAGCGCCCGCCGCTGCTCCGGCGTGTTCAGCGCACCCGGCACCTCGTTCGTGATCACGACGCCCTCGACGGCGTCCATGACGAAGAACGGCTTCCCGATGATCGAGACGTCGTCCCCGACCGCGAGGACCTGCGGGGCCCGCACGCCCTGCGGCCCGACGGCGCCGATGACGCGCGCCTCCCGCAGCACGTCGTGCGCGCTCGGCGGGAGCTCCCCCCGCGGCGGCCGCCGCAGCACGAAGCGCCGCGTCCCGCGCGTCACGAGGAACGTGTGGTTCGAGTGACCGTCGCCGATCGGGGCGACGTCGAGGTCCGGGCCCTCGCCGATCCCGCGCTCGTCGAGGAACGCGAGGAGCGGCTCGACCACGAGCAGCGGCTCGCGCGCCGCGCCCTCCGCCTCGGCGTGGGTGCGGACGACGTCGTCCTCGGCGAGCTGGTGGGTCGAGCTCACGCCAGGTCCCCCGTGGCCGCCTGGGTGGACTGGCCCTGCATCGCGAGCTTCAGGCACTCCCGCGCGATCGTCATCCGGTGCACCTCGGAGGCGCCGTCGTAGATCCGCGCAGCCCGCGCGTCGGTGTACCACTGGGCGATCGGGAGGTCCATCGCGATCCCGGCCGCGCCGTGGATCTGCACCGCGCGGTCGAGGATGCGGCCGAACGCCTCGCTCACGAACGTCTTCGTCATCGCGACCTCCTGGCGGTGCGGCAGCCCGCTCTCGATCTTCCACGCGGTGTGGAGGACCATGAGCCGCGAGGCGTAGAGGTCCATCGCGGAGTCGGCGATCATGAACTGGAGCGCCTGGTGGCGCGCGAGCTCCTTCCCGAACGCCTTGCGCTCGAGCAGGCGCTGGGAGGTCAGGTCGAGCGCCCGCTGGGAGACGCCGATCCAGCGCATGGCGTGCGCGAGGCGGCCGCCGGCGAGGCGCTTCTGGGCGATGACGAAGCCCTCGCCCTCCTTGCCGAGGAGGTTCGTCAGCGGCACGCGCACGTCGGTCAGCGTGATCGTCGGGTGGCCGCCGGGGGAGTGGGAGCCCATCCACTCCGGGTGGCGCTCGACGGCCCAGCCGGGGGTGTCGGTCGGCACGAGGATGAGCGAGTAGTTCCGGTGGCCGGCCGCGTCGTCCGTGCCCGTCTTGCAGACGACGATCGAGAAGGCCGCGCCGTCGCCGCCCGTGATGCACCACTTGCGGCCGTTGATGACCCACTCGTCGCCGTCGCGGACGGCCGTCGTCTGGAGGTTCGTGGGATCCGAGGAGGCCACGTCGGGCTCCGTCATCGCGAAGCACGAGCGCGTGCGCCCGTCGGCGAGCGGGCGCAGGTAGGTGTCGAGCTGCTCTTCGGAGCCCGCAAGCAGCAGGGTGTGCATGTTCCCCTCGTCGGGGGCCATCGCGTTCAGCCCGAGGGAGGCCAGGCCGGAGACGCCGCACTCCTGGGAGATGAGCGCCATGCCGAGCACGCCGACGCCCAGGCCGCCCCACTCCTCGGGCAGGTGCGGCGTGTAGATGCCGCGCTCGCGCGCCTTGTCGCGCAGGCGGTCCACGACGTGCCAGCTCTTGAGCACGTCCTGCGGGTCCTCGATCTCGGACTCCGCCGGCAGGACGTCCTCCTGCACGAACGCGCGGACGCGGCCGAGGAGCTCCTGCAGGTGGGGCGGGACGGTGAAGTCGATGACGCCGTCGGTGGGCGGGGCGGTGGGGGTGCTCATTGCAGGAGGTCCTCCAGGAGGGTGGTGAAGCGGGACAGGAGCTGCGGGGAGACCCGCGGCGGGACGAGCAGGCCGAGGACGCTGGCGCGCACCAGCAGGGCGAGCGCCTCGGGGTCGAGGCCGGTGCGGATGGAGCCGTCGCGCTGCCCGCGCTCCACGGCCGCGGTGAAGTAGTCGAGCTGGTTGCGCTGCGAGCGCTCGGAGATCGCGGCGAGCGACGGGGAGCGGCTCCCGGCGTCGTGCAGCCGGGAGAGCAGTTGGTAGAAGGGCGTGCTCGAGGAGTACAGCTCGATGCTCGAGGAGACCAGGCCGAGCAGGCGCTCGCGCCCCGTGCCGGTCGAGCTCGCGGCGACGACCCGGGCGGCGTGGCGCTGGATCGCCTCGCGGTAGACCGCGTCCACGAGCCCCTGCTTCGAGGCGAAGTGGTGGTAGAGCGCGCCCTTCGAGACCCCGGCGTCGGCGGCGACGAGGTCGAAGCTCGTCTCCAGGCCGTCGGCCGCGAAGCGCGTGATCGCGACGTCGATGAGCCGCGCGCGGGTCGCCTCGGCGGCGACCGCGCGGCTGGTGGGGGCCGTGTTCACGTACTAAAGGGTATGTGAGAGTCGCCCCGGGCCGCAACCATCGGCCCGGTTAGGCTGTCTAGGAGGAGAGACCGCCGGGAGCAACCTCCGTTGCCCCGGTCCCACAGGCCCGTTCCACCCCCAGGCGCCCCCGCGTCGCTCCCCCGCCACAGAAGGTTGATCGCCATCCCCTCCGCCATGCGCACGCTCGTCCTCGCCCTGCTCGCCCTCCTGGTCCTCGCGGCCCCCGCCACGGCCTCCCGCTCGCAGACCACGAGCTTCGAGGCCCCGCGCGACCTGCTCGACGCGGGCTCCCGGCCCGCCGCGCTCGACGAGATCCAGAGCCTCGGCGTGGACGAGCTCCGCGTCGTGCTCCTGTGGCGCAACGTCGCCCCGAGCGCGCTCGCCTCCAGGAAGCCCGACTTCGACACGACGGACCCCGCGAGCTACAGCTGGGGGCAGTACGACGCGCTGCTGACGGACGCCAGGGCGCGCGGGATGAAGGTCCTCCTGACCGTCTCGGGCCCGGTGCCGCGCTGGGCGACCGAGGACAAGAAGGACAACCTCACCCGGCCCGACCCCGGCGAGTTCGCGCAGTTCATGACCGCCGTCGGCCGCCACTTCGCCGGCCGCGTCTCGAGCTGGTCGGTCTGGAACGAGCCGAACCAGCCGCAGTTCCTGCTGCCGCAGTACGACTCGAAGAAGCGCCCGGTCTCGCCGCGCATCTACCGCGCGCTGTACAAGGCCGCGCTCAAGGGGCTCAAGGCCGCGAAGGTCAGCGACCCCGAGGTGCTCCTCGGCGAGACGTCACCGCGCGGCACGGGCAAGGTCGTCGCGCCGCTCACCTTCCTGCGCGGCGCGCTCTGCCTCACCGCGAAGGACAAGCTGCAGAAGGGCTGCGGGAAGCTCGACACGCAGGGCATCGCCCATCACGCGTACACGACCCGTGAAGGTCCGCGGTTCGTGCCGAGCGGCCCGAACGACGTGACGATCGGCGTGCTGCGCCGCCTCACGAAGCTCATGGATCGCGCCGGGAGGGCCGGCGCCGTGCCGCGCAACCTGCCGCTGCACCTGACGGAGTTCGGCATCCAGTCCGCGCCCGACCCGATCTTCGGCGTCTCCCTCCAGCGCCAGGAGGAGTACCGCGCGCTCAGCGAGCGGATCGCGTACGACAACCCGCGCGTGAAGACGTTCTCCCAGTACCTGCTGCGGGACGACGACGCGCGCACGAGCGGGCCGAGGAGCTCGCGCTACCCGGGCTTCGAGTCCGGCCTGCGGACCGCGGCCGGGAAGGCGAAGCCCGCCCTCGACGGCTTCCGGCTCGCGCTGAGCGCGCGCCGCTCCGGCTCGTCCGTGTCGCTCTGGGGCCTCGTGCGCCCGGCGACCGCCGCGACGACCGCGCGCGTCCAGTACCGCTCGAGCGGCAAGGGCGCGTGGCGCGCGCTCAAGGGCGTGACCACGAACCGGCTCGGCTTCTTCACCACGAAGACGTCGTTCCGCTCGGGCCGGCAGTACCGCCTCGCGTGGACCGGGCCCTCGGGCGAGCTGGCCGGCTCGGCCATCCGGCCGCTGAGGTGAGCCGCGGGGGTCCGGGGCGCTAGCGTCCCGGACCCATGCCACGCCAGCTCTGGTTCCTGCGCCACGGCGACGCCGAGCCGCACGGCACGCGGCCGGATGCCGAGCGCCGGCTCACCCCCCGAGGCGAGGAGCAGTCGGTCCTCGCGGGCCGTGCGCTCGCCGCGCTGGAGTGCTCGTTCGCCCACGTCTTCGCGAGCCCGCGCGTCCGCGCGCGCGACACCGCCCGGCTCGCCTGCCCGCCGCTCGGGGTCGAGCCCGTCGAGCACGATCCGCTGGCTCGCGGATTCTCGCGCGGCGACGCGCTCGAGCTGCTGCTCGCGGTCGGCCCGGACGAGGCGCTGCTCGTCGTGGGGCACGAGCCCGACTTCTCGCAGGTCGTGCACGACCTCACGGGGGCGCGGGTCGACTTCAAGAAGGGCGGGGTGGTGGCGGTCCGGATGGAGGGCACGGTCGGCGGGGAGCTCGTGGTGGCGCTGCGCCCGCGCGAGCTCGCGCGGATCGCCGGCGCGTAGCGGGGCGCGCTCGAGGCCGTGCTCGCCATCCCGCTCGGGGCGACGCGCTCGATCCGGCCGGCGGCGCGTTCGCACGGGGCGTGCCGAAGCGGCCCGCCCGGCTTCTGGAGGGCGAGGACGGCTGGACCGCCACCGCGCTCCTGGCCACCGTGCGCATCGCACGTGGTGAGAACCCGGCGCTTCGGGCAGGATCACCGTCGAGCTGCGCGCCGCGACGTGCGGCCCGGACGCCTGCCGCCTGCGCCGCACGCAGCGGGCCCACGACCTCGTGCTGACCCAGGAGCCACGCCGTGCCCGAGCTGCCGGAAGTCGAGATCACCGCCCGCCGCCTGGCCGAGGCGCTCCGCGGCGTGGAGATCGAGAGCGCGAGCGCCCCCGGCATCAACGCGCTGAAGACCTTCGACCCGCCGCTTCCCGTGCTCGAGGGGCAGCCCATCCGCGACGTCCGCCGCATCGGCAAGCACCTCGTCGTCGACGTGGGGGAGGACCTCCACCTGCTCTGCCACCTCATGAGCGCCGGGCGCCTCCAGCTCTTCGACAAGCGCGCCGGCCTGCGCGACCGCACCTCCCGGTTGCTCCTACGACTCCCGGACGACCGGGAGCTCCGGCTCCGCGAGTTCGGCACCCGCCAGCAGGCGTGGGTGAAGCTGCTGCGCGGCGAGGACGCCGTGCGCGAGGACCCGGCGATCGCGACGCTCGGGCCCGAGGCGTGGCCCGACCCGCCCACGGACCTGGCGGCGCTCCTGAAGCCCGCGGGAGCTCGCCCGCTCCACGCGGTGCTGCGCGATCAGCGTGTCATCGCGGGCATCGGCCGCTCCTGGGTCGACGAGGTCCTGTGGCTCGCACGGCTCTCCCCGTTCAAGCGCGGCGACGACCTCGACGCCGAGGAGGCGACCCGCCTGCGCGAAGCCATCCTCGCGAAGCTCGGGGGCGCCCTTGAGCACTACGCGCAGGTCGTCACGCTGCCCATCCCCGACAAGCTGCCGCTTCCGCTCGAGTGCCACCGCCACGAGGGCAAAGCCTGCCCTCGATGCGGCACGACGCTCGAGGCCGTCCACTACGAGAGCTACGTCATGGCCTACTGCCCCACGGACCAGACGGGCGGGAAGGTCCTCAAGGACCGCCGCCTGTCCCGGCTGCTCAAGTGAGCCGCCGCTACGGCCTCGTCGTCCACCCCTCGCGCGACGTCTCGGGTCCGCGCGATGCGCTCCTGCGCTGGGCCGACGCGAACGAGACGGAGGTCTGCGCGCTCGGCGAGCGCGTCGAGAGCCACGACGGCCTGCCGCTGCGGACGGCCGCCGACTGCGACGCCGTGGTCGCGATCGGCGGGGACGGCACCGTCCTCG
>JAOPZO010000127.1 GCA_025964065.1 Solirubrobacterales bacterium
GGGGGCGGGCATGACCGCGGACGCCCCGGGCCGCGACGCGCCGCCGGACCCGCTCGGCGCGCCGCCCGCCCGCGGGACCTCCGACCTCCAGCAGCGGATCCTGATCGGCGTGCCCGCCGCGGCGCTCGCGCTCCTCTTCGTCGTCCTGGGCGGCGCGCCGTTCACCGCCTTCCTCATCGCCTTCGGGCTCATCAGCCTGCACGAGCTGTACGCGATGTACCCGCAGGCCCACGCCTCCCGGCTCGCCGGGTTCCTCGCGCTGATCGGCCTGATGGTCGCGGCCGACCTCGGGGACCGCGAGACGCTCGTGCTCGCGATGGCCTGCGCCGTGCCGCTGACCTTCGGGCTCACCGTCCTGCAACCGCGCGGCGGCGCGCCCGCGATCGCGGTGACGCTGCTCGGGGTCTCCTGGATCGGCCTCGCGCTCGCGCACGCCGTGCTGCTGCGCGAGCTGCCGGACGGACGGGACCTCGTCATCCTCGTGATGGTCGGGACGTTCGTGGGGGACACGGGCGCGTACCTCGGCGGCCGCATGTTCGGCAGCACGCCGCTCGCGCCGTCGATCTCGCCGAACAAGACGGTCGAGGGCCTCGTCATCGGCGTGGTCGCGGCGGTCGCCGGCGTGTGGTTCGGCGGCCTCTACATGGACTGGCTCAGCGGGACGGACGCGCTCGTCCTCGGCGCCGCGATCGCGGCCGTGGCCCCCGTCGGCGACCTCTTCGAGAGCTACCTGAAGCGGGACGCCGGCACGAAGGACACGGGGGTCGTCTTCGGCGCCCACGGCGGCGCGCTCGACCGCCTCGACGCGCTCTTCTTCAGCGTCGTCGTCACGTACTACGTGTGGACGGCGCTGGCGTAGGGGAGCGCGGCGGGACCGCGGCTGGTCGTTGGCGCAAGTTCGGCCCGTCGGCGTCGTTGGAGCTCCCATGCACGTCCCCTTCCTCCGCTCGGCGCCGCTCGCGCTGCTCGCGCTCGCCGCCACCGCGGCCCCGGCCTCCGCCGCCGACCTCCTCTCCCGCACGGTCACCGCCACGGGCTCCACGACGCGGATCTGCCACGAGGGGCTCGCCGCGGGCACCGGCATCGCGCAGCGGGAGCTGCGGATGGCGCCGCTCTCCGGCACGGTCTCCGCCGTCCTCTCCGGCGCGAGCGGCGACTGGGACGTCGCCCTCTTCGACAAGGCGACGGGCAAGGCCGTCGCGGGCGCGGCGGGCTTCGGCGCCGCCGAGGTCGCCACGGGCTTCGCCGGCGGCAACCGCAGGCTCGTCCTGCAGACCTGCCGCCGCTCGGGCTCGGGCTCGGCCCGCGTGCTCGTCCGCAGCGAGGTCGTCCCCTCGGCCGGCCTCGAGAGCACCCCGTCGCTCGTGAAGGTCACGGTGGCGGACGCCGCGGGAAAGACCCGGCTCGGAAGCCTCGGCTTCGACCTGACCGAGCACGCGGGCCGCGACTACGTCGAGGTCGTCGCCTACGGCGCCAAGGACCTCGCCCGCCTCTCCGATCTCGGCTTCACCTTCACCACGGTCGTCGAGGACCTCGTGAAGCAGGACGTCCTCCGCGCGACCGCGGACCGCCTCGGCGCCCGGAAGGCGGCCACCCGCGCCGGCGGCCCGAGCCTCCGCGCGGCGGGCGACACCATGCCCAGCGGCCGCACGGAGTACCGCCGCCTGGCGGATTACGAGGCCGACATGAAGAAGCTCGTCGAGCAGAACCCGGGCCTCGTCAAGCCGATCGTCCTGAAGAACAAGACGATCGAGGGCCGCGCGGTCAACGGCATCGAGATCACCCGCGACGTCAACGTCGTCAACGACGGCAAGCCCGTGTTCCTCCAGATGGGCGTGCACCACGCCCGCGAGTGGCCCTCGGGCGAGCACGCGATGGAGTGGGCGTTCGAGCTCGTCAACGGCATCAAGGCCGGCGACCCGCAGTTCTCGAAGCTCGGCGGTCAGGTCCGCACGATCGTCGTGCCCGTCGTGAACGTCGACGGCTTCAACGTCTCCCGCGAGGCGCCCGTCGACCTCGCGAACAACCCGGAGTACCAGCAGGTCTCGGACGCCGGCCTCGGGCTCGGCTCGACCGCCGCCTACCTCGTCGACCCGGCGAACAACTACAAGCGGCGCAACTGCCGCCTGGTCCCGGGCGTCGCCTCGATCCCGGCCGGCGCCTGCGCGCTGCCCGCCTTCCGCCTCTCCGGCGTCGACCCGAACCGCAACTACGGCGGCCTCTGGGGCGGCCCGGGCGCCAGCGCCCTGCCGGCCTACGACACGTACCGCGGCGCGGGCCCGTTCTCCGAGCCCGAGACGCAGAACGTCCGCGCGCTCGTCTCCGAGCGCCAGGTCACGACGCTCATCACGAACCACACCTTCTCGAACCTCGTGCTCCGCGCCCCCGGCGTGCGCGCCCAGGGCCAGCCCGTCGACGAACCCGCCATGAAGGACCTCGGCGCCCGCATGGCCGCGAAGAACGGCTACGCCAACCAGCCGAGCTACATGCTCTACGACACCACGGGCGGCACGGAGGACTGGAGCTACGGCACCGCCGGCGGGTACGGCTACACCTTCGAGATCGGCCCCGACGTCGCGAACGACGCGGGCGGCGGCTTCCACCCGGCGTTCAACTTCACCGTGGGCCAGTACAACCGCGGCTCCAACGACGGCGGCGGCAACAAGGCCGCCTACCGCCTCGCGATGGAGAACGCCGCCGACCCCGTGCACCACTCGCGCATCACCGGCAGCGCGCCCGCCGGCGTGACGCTGAAGGTCACGAAGGACGTCGTCACGGAGACCTCCCCGGTCGAGCCGCTGCAGACGGACCCGCCGGTCAACGGCGTCGACATCCCGAGCCCCGCCGGGGACAAGATCCGCTTCCCGGACACGCTCGGCTCCTCGCTCGACGTCACCCGGACCGGCGCGTTCTCCATGGCCGTCAACCCGTCGACGCGCCCGGTCTCCGACCAGAGCACGCTCGAGGGCGTCGCGAACGCCGCGACCCGCGAGGAGACCTTCACCCCGAAGGCCCAGACGGAGCCCGACCCGAACGGCGGCGGCGCCGAGGGCACGTTCGAGGACGTGCCGTTCACGGTCACCGAGGCCGACGCGGCGAAGGGCCTGCGGGTCCTCCTGACCCACGACAGCCCGCTCGACGACTACGACCTCACGCTCTCCTACCGCGAGAACGGGGTGCTCAAGGAGGTCGGGAGGTCCGGCAACCCGATCGGGACGGACGAGGAGATCCTCATCGAGGACCCGCCGGTCGGCGAGTACGTGCTCCGGGTCAAGAACTACCTGGCCTTCAGCTCCTGGAAGGTCACGGTCAGCCGCCTGCGCCAGGGCGCCGACACCGTCCGCCCGCGCAAGGCGACCGAGAGCTGGACGCTGACCTGCGAGGTCGCCGGCCGCGTGCTCGGCAGCCAGAAGGTCGAGGTGGACCGCGGCAGGGCCGCCGAGGTGAAGGAGCCGTGCGGCGCGAACGCCGCGGCGGTCGTCGCCTCGGTGACCGGCAAGGCCGCGAAGCCGCGCTGCGGCAGCTCCGCCGGCTTCAAGGCGGTCGCCCTCCACGTGCTCGGACGCCGGAAGGTCCGCTTCGCGTTCGCCCGCACCGTCGCCAACCCGGTCACCATCGACGTCTTCCAGGCCGCGACGGCCCGGCGCCCGCTCGCCAACCGGCGGGTCGCCCGCTTCACGAAGCTCTCGACGTCGCGGACGTTCGCGCCGCGGACGCTCGCGGACGGCACGTACTTCGCCCGCTACGCGGTGAAGGGGGCGCGGACCCGCGTGGACGAGCGGCGCATCACGTTCGCCGTCCGCGGCGGCAAGGTCACCCGCCGCAAGGCGCACCACCAGGCCGAGTCCTGCGGGCTGCTCGGGAGCGCGAAGCTCGAGAGCCCGGCGTTCGGCGGCACGACCCGCACCCCGCTCCGCATCGCGCTGCGGACCGCGCGCCGCGCCGACGTGACCGTGCTCGTCAAGCGCGGCTCGCGCGTCGCGAAGCGCTTCACGCTCAAGGGCGTCGCGGGCCTCAAGACCCGCCGCCTCTCGGTGCCGTCGTCGGCCCTGAGCGCCAAGGGCGACTGGACCGTGAGCATCACGGCGGTGGCGGGGAGGGCGCGCGGCACCGCGGCGCTCGTCTCCAAGCGGCTGTAGGGGCGTGAGGACGAGCGGGCTGCGAGGATCCCCGGGATGCCTCGCCGCCTGCTCGTCCTGGGTTCCACCGGTTCCATCGGGACCCAGGCGCTCGACGTCGTCTCCCGCGCCGAGGGGGAGCTCGAGCTCGTCGGCCTGAGCGCCGAGCGCTCCTGGGAGCCGCTCGTGGCGCAGGCCCGCGCCACGGGCGTCACGCGCATCGCGCTCGCCGACGCCGACGCCGCCGCCCAGG
>JAOPZO010000155.1 GCA_025964065.1 Solirubrobacterales bacterium
GCGCCGGTCGCGGGCCGGCTCGCGGGCCGCATCGGGCCCCGGGCGCCGCTGCTCACCGGGCTCGGGCTGGCGACCCTGGCGCTCCTCGTGCTCCTGCGGGTCGAGGCCGGGACCCCTGCGCTCGAGATCTGGCCCGCGCTGCTCGTGGCGGGCCTCGGCGCGGGCATGTCGCTGCCCACCACGACCGTCGTCGTCGTCGCCGCGGTGGCACCGGCACAGGCCGGGATGGCGGTCGCGGTGAACAACGCGATGCGGCAGACGGGCCAGGCGCTCGGCGTCGCCGTGCTCGGGACGCTCGTGTACGCCCACGGAGGGGGCTTCGTCCCGGGCCTGCATCACGCCCTGTGGGTCGCGGCCGGCGTCTGCGCGCTGAGCGGTGTGCTCGTCGCGCGGCTCGTGCCCCGGGCGGGCGCCGTGCGTGGGGCCGCCGTCCCCGGGTAGCCCCCGCGGATGTCCACCCGCACCGTCGTCCTGCTCTTCGTCCTCAGCCTCACGTTCGCCCTCGCGGCGTTCGCCGTGGCGCTGTCCGTGAACCTCGCGACCACCTGAGCGGGCCTCCCCGCTCAGCCCACCACGCGCTCCGGCGCCGTGTAGACGTTCACGCTGCTCCCGCGCGCGAAGCCCGCGAGCGTCAGCCCGCGCTCCGCGGCCAGCGCGATGGCCAGCGACGTCGGCGCGCCCGCCCCGACCAGCACCGCGGCCCCCGCCACGACCGCCTTCTGCACGAGCTCGAACGACAGGCGGCCCGAGACGCAGAGGACGAGACCGTGCAGCGGGAGGGCGCGGTCGAGGGCGCGGCGGCCGATGACCTTGTCCATCGCGTTGTGGCGCCCCACGTCCTCCCGGACGACGAGCGCCTCGCCGAGGACGGTGAAGAGCCCCGTGGCGTGCAGGCCGCCCGTCGCGGCGAAGCCGGGCTGCACGAGCCGGTCCGGCAGCGCCGCGAGCAGCGCGCGGTCGATCCGCTCGGTGGGGGGCGGGAGCGGGGCGGCGAGGACCGCGACCTCCTCGAGCGCGCCCTTCCCGCAGATCCCGCAGGACGAGGTGGCGTAGAACCGCCGCGCGTCGGGGGTGCGCAGGAGCTCCGTGTCGACCTCGACGATGTTCCCGGCGAGGTCCTCGGGCGGGTGCGTGACCGCCGGACCGGGGGCGATCAGCCCCTCGGAGACGAGAAAGCCGACCGCGAGCTCCTCGTCATGGCCCGGGGTGCGCATCGTGACCGCGAGCGCCGCGCCCCCGACCCGCACCTCGAGCGGCTCCTCGATCGCGACGCGGTCGTCGATCCCGTCGTGCTGGGCGGCCGTGTGGAGCACGCCCCCACGGTAGAGCGCCTCACTCGTAGGCCAGGGCCTCCAGGACGTCGAGGCGCGAGGCGCGACGGGCGGGCAGGACCGCCGCGATCACCCCGGCGCCCCCCGCGGCCAGGAACAGGACCACGAGCAGCACGTACGGGAGCGCGATGTTGAAGTCGTCGATCGCCTGGGAGACGAGCACCGCGAGGAACACCCCGAGCACGATCCCGAGCACCCCGCCGATCTGGGCGGTGATCACGGCCTCGTAGCGGATGATGCGCCGCACCTGGCGGCGGGAGGTCCCGATCGCGCGCAGCATCCCGAGCTCCCGCGTACGCTCGGTCACCGAGAGCACGAGCGTGTTGACGATGCCGAACATCGCGACGATCACCGTGAGCGCGAGCAGGGCGTAGATGAGCACGAGCAGCTGGTCGATCTGGCCGGCCTGGTCGTCCTTGAACTCCTTGGCGGTCAGCGCCTCGACCTGCGGGAAGTCCGTGTCGATCGCCGTGTCGATGCGGGCCTTCGTCGCCTCCCCGCCCCGGTAGCCGACGATCACGAGCGAGTCCTTCGTGAGGCCGAAGTCCCGGGCCACGAGGTCGTTGGAGACGACGAGGTCGCCGAGCAGCAGCCCCTCGTCGTCGACGAGCCCGGCCACGCGCAGCCGCAGCTGCCTGGCCGTCGCGGTCGTGAGCGTCACCGTGTCGCCCACCACGAGCCCCTGGTCCTCCGCGTAGGTCTTGCTCAGCGCGATCGTGCGGTCGGTGAGCGCGGGCAGCGGCGTCTCGTAGAGGTCCGGGAACGTCCGCGCGTCGACGCCCGTGACCCCCTCCTGCTCGCCGTCGACCCGCGCCTCGGCGAAGCGGACCGCGGCGACCGAGCTCACCCCGTCGAGCCCGGCGACGCGCTTCGTCGCCGTCGCGGTGAACGGCGAGAAGCCGTCCTGGTTCTGCAGGACGGCCTGGCCCTTCAGCCCGGCGTCGATCGCGTCGTTGACCGTCGACTTCGCCCCCGCGGCGAAGATCGTCGCGAAGGCGACGAGCGCGACGCCGACCATGAGCGCGGCGGAGGTCACCGCGGTGCGCCCGGGCTGGCGCACGGTGTTCTCGCGCGCCAGGCGACCCGTGACGCCGAAGCGCCGTTCGATCGGCAGCCCGACCACGGAGGCGATGGGCCCCACGAGCTTCGGGGAGAGGAGCGCGACCCCGAGGAACGTCAGGGCGGCGCCGAGCCCGACGAGCAGGAGCGCGGTGCTGTCCTCGAGGCCCGCGAAGAGCCCGACGGCGATTCCCGCGACGCCGAGCCCCGTGAGCAGCAGCGCGAGCGGGAACGCGAGCCGCGAGGAGCGCGTCTCGGGCAGCGCGACGCCCTCGCGGAGCGCCGCGACCGGCGGCACCCGGGTCGCCCGGAGCGCCGGCGCGAGGCACGAGACGATCGTCACGACGATGCCGACGCTCAGCGCGACCCACACGGTCCGCGCCTCGAGCACGGTCCCGGTGGAGGGCAGCTCGAAGCCGATCGCCTTGAACAGCGCCCGCAGGCCGGCGGCGACCGCGATGCCGAGGAACAGGCCGGCGACGCTGCCGACGAGGCCGATCACGACGCCCTCCCCGAGGACGGAGCGGAGCACCTGGGCGCGCGAGGCGCCGAGCGTCCGCAGCAGCGCGAACTCCCGCGCCCGCTGGGCGACGGTGATCGAGAACGTGTTGAAGATGATGAACGCGCCGACGAACAGCGAGATGCCGGCGAACGCGAGCAGCGCCGTCTGCAGGAAGCCGAGCTCGTCGCGGATGTCCGCGGACTGGCTCTCGGCCTCGTCCTGGCCCGTGCGCACGTCGAGGTCCCCGGGCAGCGCGGCGCGCACGTCGTCGACGACCGCCTCCGCGTCCCGGCCGGCGCGCACGGTCATGTCGATCTCGTCGAACTTCCCGACCTTGCCCGTGACGCGCTGCGCCTCCTCGAGCGTGAGCAGCGCCACCGCGGCGCCGCCGTAGGAGTCGACGCCCGCGACCTGCGTGAGCCCGGTGACCGTGTAGCCCTTGCGCGGCGTCTCGGCCTGGATCTCGAACGTGTCACCGACGGAGAAGCCCTCCTTGCGCGCGGTCGCCTTGTCGATCGCGACCTCGCCCGGGGTCTCGGGGCGGCGGCCCTCGGCGTAGGAGAACCCGCCGAAGCGGTCGTCGTCGAAGGCCGAGGCGACGAACTTCGGGCCCTGCGCGGAGAACGGCTCGCCCTCCTTCGTCAGGAACGTCCCGCCCTGGTCGAAGATCGAGCCCTCGACCTGCTCGATCCCGTCCACGCCGCGGACGCGCTCGAGGACCGCGGCGTCGATGGGCGGCAGGTCGCCGTTCTCGTTGAGGGCCAGGTCGTCGTTCGGGGTGATGACGACGTCCGTGCCCTTGTAGGCCTCGGAGAAGATCCGGTCGAACGACGAGTTGATCGTGTCCGTGAAGACGTAGGTGCCGCTGATCAGCGTGACGCCGAGCGCGACGGCCAGCGCGGTGAGCGCGAGGCGGGTCTTGCGGGCGAGCAGCCCGCGGAGCGCGACGCGGAGCACTACGCCGCCACCGGGGCGCCGTCGCGGACGATTCTCCCGTCCTCGAGCTCGATGAGCCGGTCGGCGTAGCCCGCGGCGCGCGGGTCGTGGGTGACCATCACGATGGTCTGGCCGAACTCCGTCACGGAGCGCTGCAGGAGGTTCATGACCTCCGCCGAGGTCTTCGAGTCGAGGTTGCCCGTCGGCTCGTCGGCGAAGACCACGGCGGGCCTGGAGGCGAGCGCCCGCGCCACCGCGACCCGCTGCTGCTGGCCCCCGGAGAGCTCGGCGGGCCGGTGCCCGAGGCGGTCGCGGAGGCCGACGGTGTCGATGAGCCGGTCGAGCCAGGCCCGGTCGGGCTTCCGGCCCGCGATGGACAGCGGCAGGAGGATGTTCTCCTCCGCGCTCAGGACCGGCAGGAGGTTGAACGACTGGAAGA
>JAOPZO010000200.1 GCA_025964065.1 Solirubrobacterales bacterium
GGTCGCACGTCGCGAGCCACGCCTCGCCGTCGCGCGCGACGCGGTCCCAGAGCGCCTCGACGTCGGCGGAGCCGAGCTCGCGCACGAACCACGCGGGGAAGGAGAACGCGAAGTCGAGGCCCGCCACGACGGGTCCCGCCGCCAGGAGGTGCGCGACGACCCCCGGGCGGTCCAGGCCGCCCGTCAGCGCCACGAGCTCGCCGGCCCGCGCCTCCGCGACCCAGGTGCGCTTGTGGGCCGCCCGGGCGGCCCCCGACCAGTCGACGGCCATCACCCGCGGAGCGCTCACGCGGAGGATGCTCCCAGGGTCCGCTCACCCGGAAGGCGACGACGCACACGTCACGATCGACGGCCCCCGGGCGACGGGTCCGGGCGCTCGACGCGCCGACCTCCCGCCGTCGTCCGCAAGCCGTCGCTCGAGGTGGGCGCGCCGCTCGCCCGCGCCCACCGCGTCCCTCAGATGTAGGGGACGAGCGGGATGTCGTAGAGGATCGCCAGCGCGATGAACGCGCCGACACCGCAGGCGACGGCGAACGCCGAGAGGACCCGCTGGCGCGGCGTGGTCTCCTGCGCCTTCCTCTTGGCCTTGTCCGCCTCGACCAGGGAGCGCTCGAGGAGCGTCTCCGCCCAGGCGAACTGGAGCGAGAGGATCGCGAGCCCGATCGGGATCACGACGAAGGCCGGACCCGGGAGCGCGAGCATCGCGATGCCGCCCAGGAGCAGGACGAAGCCGGCGACGACGAACGCGCCGCGATACAGCCGGCCGCGCTGCTGGAAGTCCTCGCGGCGCTCCCGGACGCGCGCGACCATCTTCGGCTCCCCCGCGTGGACGGGCGGCGCGACGGCCGGGTCGACGGTGCTGCCGGTGCGCTCGGGTTCCACGCTCCGAGCCTACCCGAGGCCCGCCTGTGCCACGCTGGGTGGAACGGGTCCCGGCGCGCCATGGCCACTGTGTCCAGGGTCACGGGTTGACGGCGTGCACCGACCTATCCTGGACGTGTGGCACTCCGTCTCCGACCCATCCGCTCCACCGACAAGGCCGCCCTCACCCGGTTCCACAAGCGCCTGTCCGACGACACCCGCTACCGCCGCTACCACGCGGCGAAGGGCGACCTGACGACGAGCGACCTGAAGTACCTGACCGAAGTCGACGGGCACGTGCACATCGCGCTCGTGGCCGAGGTCACGCCGCCCGAGCTCGACGGCGTCGCCGGCCCCGTCGCGGACTTCGTCGGCGCCCCCGAGGTCGCCGACCTCGCCGGGGTCGCGCGCATCGTCGGCGACCCGGAGCACCCGGGCCAGGCCGAGGTCGCCATCGTCGTCCGCGACGACGCGCACGGCCACGGGCTCGGCGCCGAGCTCATCGAGGGCGTCCTCGAGCGCGGCCGCCAGGAGGGCGTGAAGGTCGCCGTGGCGCAGGTCCAGGCGGACAACCACCGCGCGCTCCGGCTCTTCCAGGGCCTCGGCTTCCGCCAGCGCTCGGGCCACGGCCCCGTCGTCGAGCTCGTGCACCCGCTCGACGAGGACCTGGCCGCGTAGCCCCGGCGCGGGCCGCGGGCCCTGGTCCGCCTCGACTTGTGAGCGTCCGCGGGATCCGGCAGAGTGGGACGTGCTACTCCCCACTTCCGATGAAGGACCCACCGCCGTGAGCGTCGACGACCCCGCCATCATCACCTGCTCCATCTCGGGCTCGCTCGCGAACCGCGAGCAGTGCCCCGCCATCCCGTACACCCCGCAGGAGTACGGGGCCGAGGCCCGTCGGATCGTGGACGAGGGCGGCGTGATGGTCCACATCCACGCGCGCAAGCCCGACGGCCGCCCGAGCTACGAGACCGAGGACTTCGCGGCGATCACCGAGGCGATCAGGGCCGAGGTCGGCGACGCCCTGATCATCAACTACTCGACGGGGGCGCTCGGCGTCTCCATGGAGCAGCGCATCGCGTACCTCCGCGCCCTCCGGCCCGAGGTGGCCGCGGTGAACATGGGCTCGATGAACTACGCGAAGTACTCCGCGCGGCGCAAGGCGTTCGTCTTCGACACCGTCTTCCCCAACCCGTTCTCGGAGATCCAGGAGTTCCTGCAGGTCATGCGCGAGGAGGGCATCCGGCCCGAGCACGAGTGCTTCGACGTCGGCCACGTCGGCTCGCTCGTGCCGCTCATCGACATGGGCCTGCTCTCCGAGCAGCTGCATGTCGACCTCGTCATGGGCGTCACGGGCGGCATCCCCCCGACCGCCCGGAACCTCGCGATGATGGCCGACAACGTGCCCGCGGGCGCGCACTGGGGCCTCATCGGCATCGGGCGCATCCAGTGGCGGCTCATCGGCGCGGCGCTCGCGCTGGGCGGCTCGATCCGCGTCGGGCTCGAAGACAACTTCTACCTCCCGGACGGCACGATGGCGACCTCGAACGGGGACCTCGTGGCCCGCGCGCGGCGCATCACGGAGGACCTCGGGCGGCGGCCCGCCACCGTCGCCGAGGCCCGCGCGCTCCTCGGGGTCCGCCCCGCCGGGGGCCCGCCTGCGCCGTGAGCGCTCCCGACGGCCTCCTGAAGATGGCCGAGCTCGCGGAGGCGTCCGGCGTCTCGGCCGGCACGATCAAGCACTACCTGCGCGAGGGGCTCCTCGGGAACCAGGCCGACGTCGTGCGGACCTCGCGGAACATGGCGTACTACCCGCGGGCGTTCGTCGATCGGGTGCGGCTGATCAAGCGGCTCCAGGAGGACCGCTTCATGCCGCTGAAGCTCATCGGCGAGCTCCTCGCGGACGACCCCGAGCGCGCCCGGGCGCTCGTCGAGCTCGAGGACCGGATCCTCGACCGTGCCGTCGCGCGGGGGGAGCAGGTCGAGCGCGTGGCGCGAGCCGAGCTCCGGGACCGCTACGACCTGCCGGACGACGCCCTGGACCGGCTCGCCGACATCGGCGTCCTCACCCCGGACGCCCGGGGGTACGACCCCGACGACGTCGCGATCGTCGACGCCATGAGCCGCTTCCGGGCGGGCGGCTACGACGAGCAGCTCGGCTTCACCGTGTTCGAGACGCTCCGCTACAAGGAGGCGCTCGAGCCGCTCGTGCAGGCCGAGGTGCGCGCGCTCCTCGACCGCCTCGCCGGCGAGGTCGACGCGGAACGTGCCGCGGAGATCATCGCCGCGGGCGCCGCCCCGCTGCGCGAGCTCATCGGCGCGATGCACTCGAAGCTCCTGCTCGCCGAGCTCCGCCGCCAGCGTGGCTGACCCGGACGAGCTCCTCGACGTCTACGACGCGGCGGGCGCGTGGCGCGGCGTGAAGGGTCGCGCCGCCGTGCACCGCGACGGGGACTGGCACCGCTGCTTCCACCTCTGGGTGCTCAGCGGCGACGCCGTGCTCCTGCAGCGTCGCGCGGTCCACAAGGCGAGCTGGCCGGGGAAGCTCGACGCGACCGCCGCCGGGCACGTCGGGGCGGGGGAGGCCGTGGACGCCGGCGGCGCCCGTGAGGTCCTGGAGGAGCTCGGCGTCGCCTACCCGCCCGGCGCGCTCGTGCCCGTCGGCGTCGTCGCGATCGAGGACACCTCGGGCGGCCTCGTCAACCGGGAGTTCCAGCACGTGCACGTGGTGGAGGACCCGCGCCCGCTCGAGGCGTGGGAGGCCTGGGACCGGCACGAGCTCGACGGCCTCGTGCGGATGGCGCTCGGGGACTTCGCCGCGCTCGTGGGCGGCGCGGGCTCCCGGCCCGCGGACGCCTGGGACGGCGAGCGGGTCTCGCGGGTGGTGGTCGCGGCCGGGGAGGTGCTCCCGGCGCGGTACCTGCCGGGGCTGCCCGCGGTCCTCCGCGGCGTCGCCCGCGGGGAGCGCGACCTGCAGCTCTGAGCGGCGCCCGCCGCTAGGGTGCCGCGCCGTGAGGCCGACGATGCCCGATCCCCGGGCGCCCCTCCGCCGCGCGGTCGGGCTGGCCCAGGCGGCCCG
>JAOPZO010000259.1 GCA_025964065.1 Solirubrobacterales bacterium
GCGTCTGGGCCTTCGGCGCGGCGTTCGCGGGCGGCGGCACCTCGGCCGGCGGCGTCCGGTTCGGGTCGAGCGGGTCGGGGGCGCTCGCCGTCGGCTCGCCCACCTCGACGGCCGGCGGCAGGTCGGAGACCTCGAACACGTCGAGGCCGCGGACCAGGTCGGCCGTGTAGACGATGTTCGTCTTCTCGCGACCGGCCTTGATCGTGCCGTCCGCGTTGCGCGCCGGGACCCAGTACGCGTCCCAGACCTGGGTGGCGCCGCCCGTGAAGAAGCCGAGCTGCTTGATGTCCTTCGGGTCGCGGACGTCGATCAGCCGCAGCCCCTGCTGGTACCAGCCCTGGGCCACGATGCCGCTCTGGTGGTAGTCGAACCAGTGTGCGGAGCAGAAGCCGCCGACCGGGGTGGACAGCCCGCCCCCGGCCTCGGCGGGCGCCTGGAAGATGTCGAGCGGCTTGATGCTCCCGCGGTCGGAGGCGAGCGTCGGGTTGCCCGCGCGGTAGGCCGCGCCGTCGAGATCCGGGATCTCCCAGGTCTGGAAGGTCCCCGACCGGTCGCAGATGACCTCGTCGCCCTCGCTCGCGTAGTCCTCCTCCGTCACGAGTGCGACGTTGCCGTTCGCGAGGCTCGGCGCGGCGCCGGGCTTGTAGGCGCGCGCGTTCGGGCGGGCGGAGTTGTGGTGGATGAAGTCGTTGTAGGGCGTCTCGGTGCCCTGGGCGTTCGTCGCGTTCAGCGCGAGCGGCTCGAGCGGGTCGGAGACGTCGAACACCGCCGTTCCGCCGCCGCCGGTGTGCCAGGCGAGGCCGCTGTCGTCGATGTCCCAGTAGTGGCCCGCGCCGGACTCGGAGATCGGCCCGGCGCCCGACGCGGCCGAGGCCGGGGTGGCGACCTGCTTCGGCTCCTCGAGGTTCCGCAGGTCGATGACGGAGAACTTCCCGCCGTCCCCCGCGGTGTAGGCGTAGTCGCACTGCAGCGTCAGGCACTGCACGGTGTGGGTGCTCGTGGTGACGGTGCCGAGGAGCGGCGAGCCCTGCGGCGTGCGGCCGATGATCGCGGGCGCCGCCGGATCCGTGACGTCGACCACGACGACCTCGCCGCCGCCGACGTTCCCGCGGGCGGGGCCGGTCGGGGCCACCTGGTAGAGGTCGACGCCCACGAGCACGAAGCGCTTGACGACCTTCCCGGACGCGTCGCGGCGCTCGCCGTAGGTCATCGCCTCGTTCTCGAACGTGAGGTTCGCGAGCTTGCCGGTCAGCTTCGGGCTCCGCGGGTCGGAGACGTCGAAGACCGAGATCGAGTCGAGGCCGGAGGTGTAGAAGTACGGCGCGGAGGGCGAGAACTCGCCGGAGATCGCGGCGCTCCCGGGGACGTTCGTGAGCAGCTCGACGTTGTCGCTCGCCAGGACGGGGGTCGGGATCGCCTCCGCGGTGCCGCTGCCGCGCGTGAGCGCGAGCCCGAGCCCGAGCGGGGCGAGGAGGAGCAGGAAGAGCGCGACGAGCGTCCGGCGGGAGAGGGCCATGGGTGCTGCAACGACGCGGCGCGCGGTTCCTTGCGGCAACGCGGGCAGGGACGGTTCGAACGCACCGAGGGCCCGGCGTGTGCCGGGCCCTCGGAGACGTGCAGTGCTGCGGGTGCGGGCCGCGCAGGCGGCCCGCAGGCGACTACATCATGCCGCCCATGCCACCCATGTCGGGCATGCCGCCGCCACCGTCGTTCTTGTCCGGGATCTCCGCGACGATGGCCTCCGTCGTGAGGATGTTCTTCGCGATCGACGCCGCGTTCTGCAGCGCGGAGCGCGTGACCATCGCCGGGTCGATGACGCCCGCGGCGACGAGGTCGACCATCTCGCCCGTGGCGGCGTTGAGGCCGACGCCGTTCTCGGCGTTGCGGACCTCGTTGACGACGACCGAGCCCTCGAGCCCGCCGTTCTCGGCGATCTGACGGAGCGGCTCCTCGAGCGCGCGGAGGATGATCTTGGCGCCCGTCCGCTCGTCCTCGTCCTCGATGCCGGCGATGTCGACGGCCGAGACCGCCTGCATCAGCGCGACGCCGCCGCCGGGGACGATGCCCTCTTCGAGGGCCGCGCGGGTCGCCTGGAGGGCGTCCTCGACACGGTGCTTCTTCTCCTTCATCTCCGTCTCGGTGGCCGCGCCGACCTTGACGACGGCGACACCGCCGGAGAGCTTCGCGAGGCGCTCCTGCAGCTTCTCGCGATCGAAGTCGGAGTCGGTGTTCTCGACCTCGGCCTTGATCTGGTTGATGCGGCCCTTGATGGCCTCGACGTCACCGGCACCGTCGACGATCGTCGTCGTGTCCTTGGCGACGACCACGCGGCGGGCGCGGCCGAGCTGGGTCAGCTGGGTGTTCTCCAGCTTGAGGCCCATCTCCTCGGTGATGACCTCGCCGCCCGTGAGGATGGCGATGTCCTCGAGCATGCGCTTGCGGCGGTCGCCGAAGCCCGGGGCCTTGACGGCGACACCGGTGAACGTGCCGCGGAGCTTGTTCACGACGAGCGTCGCGAGGGCCTCGCCCTCGACGTCCTCGGCGATGATCATGAGCGGCTTGCCGGACTGGATGACGGCCTCGAGGACCGGCAGCACGTCGCGGACGGAACCGATCTTCTGGTTGGCGATGAGGATGAACGGATCCTCGAGCGTCGCCTCCATGCGCTCCTGGTCGGTGACCATGTAGGGCGAGATGTAGCCCTTGTCGAACTGCATGCCCTCGGTGAACTCGAGGTCCATGCCGAACGTCTGGCCCTCCTCGACGTTCACGACGCCGT
>JAOPZO010000282.1 GCA_025964065.1 Solirubrobacterales bacterium
CGATCGTCGCCGTGGCGCCGTCGCTCGGCACGCTCGTGCTCGGCGCCTGAGCGCGCCGCCGGGCGTTCGGCCAGAATGGCGCGCTTGCCCGAGCCCCGACGCGTCTGCCTCGTCGTGAACCCCGCCGCCGGCGGCGGGCGGGCGGCCGCGCGCCTTCCCGCCGTGGAGGCCGCGCTCCGGGCCCGCGGGATCAGCTTCCGCACCACCAGCACCACGGGAATCCCGAACGCCCAGGAGCTCGCCGTGGAGGCCCACGGTCGCGGCGAGGTCCCCGTCACGCTGAGCGGCGACGGCCTCGTGGGCTGCGTCGCAGGCGCCCTCGCGGGCCTGAACGCCGCCGAGCCGCCGCTCATGGGCGTCCTGCCGGGCGGCCGCGGCAACGACTTCGTCCGGGTCACCGGCATCCCCGGGGATCCCGTCGACGCGGTCGCAGTGCTCGCCGACGGCGTCCCGACCCCCGTGGACCTGGGCTGCGTCGACGGCAAGCCGTTCATCGGGATCGCCTCGCTCGGCTTCGACTCCGACGCGAACCGGATCGCGAACGCCGCTCCGGCGCGGCTCGGGAACCTCGTCTACGCCTACGGCGCCCTGCGCGCCCTGGCCACCTACCGCCACGCCCGGTTCACGGTCGAGGCCGACGGCGAGCGCCGCGAGTTCGTGGGCTGGTCCGTGGCCGCCGCGAACGCGAGCACCTACGGTGGGGGCATGGTCATGGCGCCCGACGCCCGGCTCGACGACGGCGCGCTCGACGTCGTGATGAGCGCCCGCACGAGCCGCGCGCACTTCCTGCGAACCCTCCCCCGCATCTTCAAGGGCACCCACGTCGAAGACCCGTCGGTGAGCGTCCTCCGCGGCCGCGAGGTCCGCGTGAGCGCCGACCGCCCGTTCACCGTCTACGCCGACGGCGACCCGATCGGGGAGCTCCCCGTGACCATGACCGTCCTGCCCGGCGCCGTGCGGGTGCTCCTGCCCGCATGAGGGGCGCGGGCTGGAAGGGCGCCGCCGCGCGCCTCGCGGGCACCGCGTCGCGCCGGAGCGGCCGGGGCGGCACGAGCCTGCCCGGCAAGCTGCTGCTGCGCCTCGAGCCGCACGCGATCGGCCGCCTCTCCCGCGGCCTGGAGCGCTCCGCGGTCATCTCGGCGACGAACGGGAAGACGACCACGGCCGCGATGGTCGCCTCGATCCTCGAGCGGGGAGGCGCGCGGCTCGTCTCGAACCGCGCCGGGGCCAACATGGCCGGCGGCGTCGCCGGCGCGCTCCTGCACGGCGAGGGCGACACGGGGCTCTTCGAGGTCGACGAGTTCTGGCTCGGGCCCATCGTCGAGGAGCTCGCGCCGTCCGCGCTCCTGCTCGCGAACCTCTTCCGGGACCAGCTCGACCGCTACGGCGAGCTCGAGTCGATCGCCGACCGCTGGGCCGAGGTCATCCGGGCCGCGCACGCGAAGGGGCTCGTGCTCAACGCGGACGACCCGCTCGTCGCCGACCTCGGGCGGGAGCGCGCGGACGTGAGCTTCTTCGGGGTCGAGGACCTCGGCCTGGCCACCGAGGCGCTCCAGCACGCCTCGGACTCCACCCACTGCCGGCGCTGCGGCGCGCCCTACGCGTACGAGGCCGTGTTCCTCGGGCACCTGGGCCACTACCACTGCCCCAACTGCCACGCCGGCCGCCCGCGGCCCACCGTCACCGCCCACGACGTGCGCCTCGACGGGGTCCGCGGCGCCCGCTTCGAGCTGCGCACCCCCGACGGCGTCGCGCGGGTCGTGCTCCCCCTCCCCGGCCTCTACAACGTCTACAACGCGCTCGCGGCCGCGGCGCTGGCGCTGGAGCTCGGCGCCCCCCTGGCCGACGTCGTCGCCGGCCTCGAGTCCGTCGCCGCCGCCTTCGGCCGCGCGGAGACCGTCGCCGTCCGGGGTCACGATGTCTCGATCATGCTCGTGAAGAACCCCGCGGGCGCCAACGAGGTGCTGCGCACGCTCGCGCTGGAGGACGGCCGCCACGACCTCCTGGCGATCCTCAACGACCAGATCGCCGACGGACGGGACGTCTCGTGGATCTGGGACGCCGACTTCGAGACGCTCGCGCCCCGCCTGCGCCGCGCGGTCTGCGCCGGCAGTCGCGCGCCCGAGATGGCCCTGCGGCTCAAGTACGCCGGGGTGCCCGAGGACGCGATCGAGGTCGAGCCGGAGCTGCCGCGCGCGCTCGACCGGGCCCTGGACGGCGCGCCCGAGGGCGGCCGCGTCTTCGCGCTCCCGACCTACACGGCGATGCTCGGCCTGCGCGAGGAGCTCGTGCGGCGCGGGGTGGCGGGGAGCTCGTTCGGGTGAGCGGCGTCCCGCCCGTCGTGCGCTGGCACGACCTCGAGTGTGGCGGCTACGACGTCGACATGCCGCTCTGGCGCGACCTCGCGGCGGAGGCCGGAGGCCCCGTCCTCGACGTGGGCGCGGGCACGGGCCGCACGTCGCTCGACCTCGCCCGCCGCGGCGTGGACGTCACCGCGCTCGACGTGGAGGAGCCGCTGCTGGCGGAGCTCGCCCGCCGCGCGAGGGCCGAGCGGCTGAGCGTCCCGACGCTCCTGGCCGACGCCCGCGAGCTCGCGGTGAGCTCCCGCTTCGCCGCCATCATCGTCCCCATGCAGACGATCCAGCTGCTCGGGGGGCCCGAGGGCCGCCGGCCCTTCCTCGCGGCCGTGAAGGCGCACCTGCGCCCGGGCGGGCTCTTCGCCGCGGCGCTCGCCGACGCGCTCGAGGGCTACGACGCCGACGCGCTCGAGCCGCCGCTCCCGGACATGGGCGAGTGGGACGGCCACGTGTGGAGCTCCCGCCCCGTCGCGGTGCTCCCCGTCGCCACGGGGATGATGATCGAGCGCCTCCGCGAGGTCGTCGACCCGAAGGGCGAGCGGACCGTCACCGAGGACCGGATCGTCCTCGACGCCCTCACGGCCGAGACGCTCGAGGCCGAGTGCGCGGACGCCGGGCTCACGGTGGAGCCGGGGCGGTACGTGCCGGCCACGGAGGAGTACGTCGGCTCCGCGGTGGTGGTCGCCCGTGGCTGACCGGCTGCGCGTCTGCGCGCTCTACCCCGAGCTCATGTCGATCTACGCGGACCGCGGGAACCTCCTGCTGCTCGCGCGGCGCTGCGCCTGGCGCGGCATCGGCTTCGAGCTCACCGCCGTCGGCCACGGCGACACGCTCGACCCGGACGCGCACGACCTCTTCTACATGGGGGGCGGACAGGACCGGGACCAGCAGCTCGTGGCCGAGGACATGGCCGGGCACAAGCGCGAGGCGCTCCACGCCGCGGCGGCCCGCGGCGCCGCGATCCTCGCGGTCTGCGGTGGCTACCAGCTCCTGGGCGACCACTACGAGCTCGGGGCCGAGCGCGTCCCGGGCGTGGGCCTGGTCGACCTGCACACCGTGCGGGCGGCCGGCGGCACGGGCACGCGCCTCGTCGGCAACGTCGCCATCGAGGTCGAGCTCCCCGGCCTCGACGGTCCCCGCGTGCTGGCGGGCTTCGAGAACCACGGGGGCCGCACGCACCTCGGGCCGGGCGCGGCGCCGCTCGGCCGCGTCCTGAGGGGGCACGGGAACACGGGCGACTCGGGCTGGGAGGGCGTCCTGGCCGGCAGCACGATCGGCACGTACCTGCACGGCCCGCTCCTTCCCAAGAACGCCTGGTTCGCGGACTGGCTCGTCCAGACGGCGCTGCGCCTCGACGCACCACTTCCGCCCCTGGACGACCGGCTGGAGGACGCGGCGCACGCGAGCGCACGCCGGGCGGCGGGCCTACCGGTGTGAAGGAAGCGGGGTCGAAACCCCCTGACCGGCGGGTAGGGTCCGCGGCATGGATGCCGCCACACTGGAGCTCCGGAACGTGTCCAAGCACTATCCGGGAGCACCGAAGCCGGCGATCGACGACCTGAGCCTCGAGGTCGGCGCGGGCGAGATCTGCGTGCTCGTCGGCCCGTCGGGCTGCGGGAAGACGACCGCCATGCGGCTCGTGAACCGCATGATCGAGCTCTCGAGCGGCGACATCCTGCTCGACGGCAGGTCGGTGAAGGACCGCAAGCCGGCCGAGCTCCGCCGCGAGATCGGGTACGCGATCCAGCAGATCGGCCTGTTCCCGCACCAGACCATCGCCCAGAACATCTCCACGGTCCCGAAGCTCCTGGGCTGGGAGAAGGGCCGCACGGCCAGGCGGGTCGACGAGCTCCTCGAGCTCATCGGCCTCGATCGGTCGCTCGCCAAGCGCTACCCCGCGCAGCTCTCGGGCGGCCAGCGCCAGCGCGTCGGCGTCGCCCGCGCCCTCGCGGCGGACCCGCCGCTCCTGCTCATGGACGAGCCGTTCGGCGCCATCGACCCCATCAACCGCGAGCGGCTCCAGAACGAGTTCCTGCGCCTGCAGGGCGAGCTCCGCAAGACGATCGTCTTCGTCACCCACGACATCGACGAGGCGATCAAGATGGGCGACAAGATCGCGATCCTCAAGGAGGGCGGCGTCCTCGCGCAGTACGCGCCCCCCGCCGAGCTCCTCACGTTCCCGGCCGACCGCTTCGTCGAGGACTTCGTGGGCTCCGACCGCGCCCTGAAGCGCCTCGCGCTGCAGCGGGTCCGGGACATCGACCTCTGGAAGGCCGCCACGGTGCGCGTCGGGGAGCCGTCCGCCGAGGTCGCCAGGAAGCTCGAGGACGCCGACGTGAAGTACCCGCTGCTCGTCGACGACCACGGCAAGCCGATCGGCTGGCTCTCCCAGCGGGCCTGGCAGGGCGAGCGGGTCACGCACGACCTACGCTCGAACGCCGACCCCATCGTCGAGCTCGACGACATCCTCCGCGACGCGCTCTCCGACCTCCTGGCCAAGGACTCCCGTTACGGCCCCGTCGTGGACAAGGACGGCTGCGTGGCCGGGGTCCTGTCGATCGAGGCGCTCTCCCACGCGCTCGCGGCGAACCCGGAGGACCTCCCGAGCCCGTCCGAGCGGGCCGCGGCGGAGCTCGGCGAGTGAGCCTCCCGGCGGTCCTCGCCCAGAGCTCGATCAAGCCGCGGGACCGGTCGGTCACCGGCTGCCCGCAGAACAACGACCTCTGCCCGGGCTGGATCGCCGACAACGTCGACCGCTACGTCGACCCGTTCGTCCGGCACGTCGAGCTCACGGCCCTCGCGCTGGCGTTCGGGTTCCCGATCGCCTTCGCGCTCGCGGTCCTCGCGTACCGGCGGCGCTGGCTCGTGGGGCCCATCACCGCGACCACGGGCATCCTCTACACGCTGCCGAGCCTCGCGGTCTTCTTCCTGCTGCAGCCCGTCACGGGCCGCGGGATCACCACGGCGACGATCGCGCTGACGTCCTACACGCTGCTCATCCTCTTCCGGAACATCATGCTCGGGCTCGACAACGTCCCCGCCGAGATCAAGGACGCGGCGCGCGGGCAGGGCCTCAGCGCGAACCAGCAGCTGTTCCGGGTCGAGCTGCCGCTCGCCGCCCCCGAGATCTTCGCCGGGCTGCGGATCGCCGCCACGACGACCGTCGGCCTCGCGACCCTCGCGTTCCTGGCGGGCGCCGGCGGCCTCGGCGAGCCGCTCTTCGACGGCGGGGACGGCATCGTCTTCCGCGGCAACGTCGTGTTCTGCGGCCTGCTCTGCGTGCTGCTCGCGGCGCTCTTCGACCTCGTGTTCCTCCTGGTCCAACGGCTCGCATCCCCCTGGCAGCGGGTGGGCACGGCATGAGCGCGCCGACCGTCATCGCGCAGGGCGCGCTCGAGCAGTTCGGGAACGGGCTGAAGTTCCTCGTCTCCTCGAACACCGACGAGTACGGCGGCGGGCAGGTCGGCGGGCCCGGCGAGGTCTGGGACCTCCTGAGCAAGCACCTCGAGCTCTCGGGCTTCGCGGTGCTCATCGCCGTCGTGATCGCCGTGCCGCTCGGCTTGTGGCTCGGCCACCTCGGCAAGGGCCAGTTCGCCGCGAGCACCGTCGCGAACGTCGGGCGCGCGGTGCCGGCCCTCGGCGTCGCGGCGTTCCTGTTCGCCTACCTCGGGCCGTCGAAGTCGAACGTCATCATCACGCTGGCGCTGCTGGCGATCCCGCCCCTGTTCACGAACACCTACGTCGGGATCCGGCAGGTCGACCGCGACGTCGTCGACGCCGCCCGCGGCATGGGCTTCGGCGGCTTCCGGATCCTCCTGCGGCTCGAGCTGCCGATGGCGCTCCCGCTCATCTTCGGCGGCCTGCGGACCGCGGCGGTCTCCGTCGTGGCCACGGCGACGATCGCCCCGCTCGTGGGCGTGCAGTCGCTCGGCACGCCGCTCATCGCCCGCGGCGTCTACGGCTCCGCCGGGCAGATCGGCGCCGCCATCGCGGTCGCCCTCCTCGCGATCTTCTGCGAGCTCCTCTTCGCCGGCCTGCAGCGCGCGGTCACGCCCAAGGGCCTCAAGCTCGGGGGCGAGCAGCGCCACAAGCGCCGCGCACTCACCTTGACACCAACCCGGAAGGTCCAGACACCATGAGAACCCACCAGAGCGGGCGGCTCGTCCAGGCCGCCCTCGCGATGATCGTGATCGTGCTCGCGTTCGCCCTGTCCGCGTGCGGCGAGGACGAGGGAACGACGAGCTCCGCGCCCGCCGCCAGCACCGAGGCCGCCGCCCCGGCCGAGGAGAGCCGGATCAAGGCCGACCCGGCCAACAAGGGCAAGACGGTCAAGCTCGGCTCGAAGAACTTCACCGAGTCGATCATCATCGCCCGCATCTACGGCGGCGCCCTCCAGCAGGCGGGCTTCACGGTCGACTACGACCTGAACCTCGGCCTCGAGAACGTCGCCAACAAGGCGATCGAGGACGGGGACATCGACGGCTACCCGGAGTACACGGGCACCGCGCTGACCGCCCTCCTCGGCGTCAACCCGAAGGACGTCCCGAAGGACGAGGACGCGGCCTACGAGCAGGCCAAGCAGCTCTACAAGGAGAAGTTCGGCTTCGTCGCGCTGCCCCAGACCCCCTTCACCGACTCGAACGCCCTGGGCATGACGAAGGAGAAGGCGGCCGAGCTCGGCAACCCGACGAAGATCTCCGACCTCAAGGACAAGGCGAAGGACCTCACGCTCGCCGCGTCCGCGGAGTGCTTCAAGCGCTCGGACTGCGCGCTCGGCTTCAAGGAGGTCTACGGCCTGGAGTTCAAGGAGGAGATCCCGATCGACGTGGCCCAGCGCCACGAGGTCATCCTCTCCGGCAAGGCCGACCTGACGATCCCGTTCACCACGGACGGCGCCATCGCGGCGAACGAGGAGGTCATCCTCGAGGACGACATGGACCTCTTCCCGCCGTACAACGTGACGATGGTCCTGAGC
>JAOPZO010000228.1 GCA_025964065.1 Solirubrobacterales bacterium
GGAGCTCGAGGCCGTCCGCTGGTTCGGTCGCGAGGAGGTCGCGGCCGCCGCACGCGCCGACGTCGCGTGGGACGCCGACGGCGAGGACCCGCCGCCCGGCGTCCTGCTGCTCCCGCCGCGGCTCGCGATCGCCCGCCACCTCGTCGACGGCTGGCTCGCCCGGGGCTGAGCCGGCCGGGCCCGGGGTAGGATCGCGCCGTGGCCCGCCTTCTCCGCTGGACCCTCCCCTCGCTGGCCGTGCTCGCCGTGGTGGCGCCCGCCCCGGCGCAGGCGGCCTCGGGCTTCTGCTCCCCGACCGGGGACAACTGCTACTCCGTCGGGCCCGTGAAGGGCGTGGTGCGGCTCAAGCTCGCCACGTTCTCGTTCCAGGGCAGCGTGCGGGTCTGCGTCACCGCGCCCGACGCGAGCCGCAGCTGCAAGCCGTTCCGTCTCCGGGAGTCCCGCGGCGTCTTCAGCGTCGACGCGAGGTGGAGCGCCCACTTCCCGCGCAAGGGCGCCGGGACCTACCGCGTGAGCTTCACCGGCCCGAGCAGCTCCACGCTCTTCAAGCCCAGCGTGACCTTCAGGCTGCGCGGCTGATGCCCAAGCTCCCGATCCGCGGAACCCCCTGGCTCCTGGTCATCCAGGCGGCGCTCGCCGCCCGCGACCACTGGAGCGTGCTGACCCCCGAGGAGCGCACGGATCTCGCCCGGCTCCTGCGGGCGACGAGGGGCCGCCCCTCCAACCTCACCGCGCGCGAGAAGGCCGAGCTCCGGCGCCTCGTGGGCAGGCTCGACCTCCCGGGCCTCGGCAAGGACCTCCTGCCGCTGGCCCGGAAGAAGCGCGGCCGGCGCTAGCCCCCGCCGCTGCCTCCGTCCGAGGAGCCCGAGTCCAACGAGCCGCAGCAGCAGCGCGCGGGTCGCATCCCGAGCGGCGCACGGCCGGGGCGCAGGCCCGGACGTAGACTCCGAGCGATGTCGCTGCAGGAGAAGACGCGCTGGGAACCGGCCGAGGCGGAGCCCCGGATCACCGAGGCGTGGCTGGCCTCGGGCCTGAACCACCCGGATCCCGAGGGCCCCGGCCCGGCGTACTCCATCGCGATCCCGCCGCCCAACGTCACGGGCGCGCTGCACATGGGCCACGCGCTCAACGGCTCCGTGCAGGACACGCTCATCCGCTGGCACCGCATGGGCGGCGCGCGCGCGAAGTGGATCCTCGGCACGGACCACGCCGGCATCGCGACCCAGACGCAGGTCGAGAAGCTCCTGAAGTCGGAGGGCACCTCGCGCGAGGAGGTCGGCCGCGAGGAGTTCACGCGCCGCACCTGGCTCTGGCGCGAGGAGTACGGCGGCACCATCGTCGAGCAGCTCAAGCGGCTCGGCGCCTCGTGCGACTACGAGGAGGAGCGCTTCACGCTCGACCCGGGCTACGTCGAGGCCGTGCTCGTCGTCTTCACGACGCTCTTCGAGAAGGGCCTCATCTACCGCGACAACTACCTCGTGAACTGGGATCCGGGCTCGCGCTCGGCGATCAGCGACCTCGAGGTGGAGGAGCGCGAGGTCGAGGACACGATGTACGAGATCGCCTACCCGCTCGCCGACGGCAGCGGCGAGGTGGTCGTGGCCACGGTCCGCCCCGAGACGATGCTCGCCGACACGGCGGTCGCCGTGCACCCCGACGACGAGCGCTACACCGCGCTCGTCGGGAAGCTGGTGCTGCTGCCGCTCGTGGGTCGTGAGCTGCCCGTCATCGCGGACGAGTACGTGAAGCGGGACTTCGGCACGGGCTGCCTGAAGATCACGCCCGGGCACGACCCGAACGACTTCGAGATCGGCCGCAGGCACGGGCTCGAGGAGCTCTCCGTCATCGGTGAGGACGGCCGCATGACCGACGCCGCGGGCCCGGACTACGCCGGCCTCTCGGTGCTCGAGGCGCGGGAGGCGGTCGTCGCGGCGCTCGGCGACGCGGTGCGCTCCCGCAAGCCGTACCTCCACACCGTCCCGTTCTCGCACCGCTCGGGCGAGCGCATCGAGCCGCTGGTCTCCCTGCAGTGGTTCATGCGGATGGACGAGCTCGCGCGGCCCGCGATCGACGCCGTGGTGGAGGGCCGGATCCGCATCCACCCGCCGTCGCAGCAGAAGCGCTACCTCGACTGGCTCGAGGGCATCCGGCCCTGGTGCATCTCCCGCCAGCTCTGGTGGGGCCACCAGATCCCCGTCTGGTACCGCGGGGAGGAGACCCACGTCGGCAGCTCCGCGCCCGAGGGGGAGGGGTGGGAGCGGGACCCCGACGTGCTCGACACCTGGTTCTCGAGCGCCCTGTGGCCGTTCGCGACGCTCGGCTGGCCGAAGGACACGCCGGAGCTCAGGGCCTTCCACCCCACCGACGTGCTCTCCACGGGCCGGGACATCCTGTTCCTGTGGGTCGCGCGCATGGTCATGCTCGGCCTCGAGTTCACGGGGGAGATCCCGTTCGCGGACGTCTACAACCACTCCGTCATCCAGGCACCCGACGGCCGCCGCATGAGCAAGTCGCTCGGCACGGGCATCGACCCCCTGGCGCTCATCGACGGCGGCCCGCGACCCCCGGTGTACGAGAGCGGGTCCCACCCCCCCGGCGACTTCCCGGCCTACGGCGCCGACGCCGTGCGCTTCGGCCTGCTCGCGATGAGCTCCACGCAGGACGTGCGCTTCTCCGAGGAGAAGGTCGCCCAGGGCCGCGCGCTCGCGAACAAGCTCTTCAACGCGACCCGGTTCGTCCTCGGCAAGGTGCCGGCGGACACCGTGGCCGCGCCCCGGCCGACCACCGTCGAGGACCGCTGGATCCTCTCGCGCCTGCAGGAGTTCAAGGAGGAGCTCGCCGAGCGGATCGCCGTCTTCGACTTCTCCAAGGCGTCGCTCGGCCTCTACGACTTCGTCTACGGCGAGCTCTGCGACTGGTACGTCGAGCTCACGAAGGCCCGCGAAGTCGACGCCGACCTCGCCGCGACGCTCGTCCACGTGCTGCGCGAGACCCTCGCGCTCGCCCACCCCGTGATCCCGTTCGTCACGGAGGAGCTGTGGGCGAACCTCCCCGGCGCCGACGGGACGCTCCTGGCCGCCGCCCGCCGCCCCGAGGTGGACCCGGCTCTCCGCGACGCGGGAGCCGAGGCGTCCGTCGCCGCGGCCATCGCCGCGATCACGACCGTGCGCGCCTGGCGCCAGGACGCGGGCGTGAAGGCCGGCGCCTTCCTGCCGGCGCGCCTCACGGGCGTCCCCGAGGAGACGGCGGGGCTGCTCGCGCGCATGGCCCGCCTCGAGCTCGGTGGCGACGGGGCGGCCGAGGCGACGATCGCGATCCCCGGTGGCAGCGTCGAGGTGCTCGCGGGCGGCGGCTTCGACCCCGAGCAGGCCGCGCGCAAGGTGGAGGAGCAGCGCGCGCTGCTCACGAAGGAGATCGCCCGCGCGGAGGGCAAGCTCGCGAACGAGCGCTTCGTCGCGAAGGCCCCGGACGAGGTGGTGGCAGCCGAGCGGGAGAAGCTCGAGCGGCTTCGCGAGGAGCTCGGCGGGCTGTGAGCCAGGCGGTGGCGCACGACCCGGCGCTCGAGGAGGCCGAGGCCTACCTGCTCGGGCTCGAGCTCTTCGGCATGCGCTTCGGCCTCGACCGGATGCGGGCCCTGCTCGTGGCGCTCGGGGCCCCGCAGGCGCGCTTCGCCTCCGTGCACGTCGTCGGCTCCAACGGGAAGAGCTCGACCACGCGCATGGTCGCGGCGCTCCTGTCCGCCCACGGCCTGCGGGCGGGCTCCTACCTCTCGCCGCACCTCGTCTCCTTCAACGAGCGGGTGCGGGTCGCGGGCCACGACGTCACGCCCGCGCGCTTCGCCGCGTCCGTCGCCGCGGCGCGCGAGGCGGCGGCGGCGGTCGACGGGACGCTGGCGCCCGGGGACCGCGTCACGCAGTTCGAGGCGCTGACCGCGGCGGCCTTCCACGAGCTGGCCCACGCGGAAGTCGACGTCGCGGTGGTCGAGGCGGGCCTCGGCGGGCGCTGGGACGCCACGAACGTCATCCCGTCGAAGGTCCAGGTGCTCACGAACGTCGGCCTGGAGCACACCCGTTGGCTCGGCCCGACGATCGCCGCGATCGCCGCCGAGAAGGTCGACGTGGTGCGCCCGGGCGGCACGCTCGTCATCGGCCCCGGCCTCCACCCGGACGCGCTGGCCGTGGCCGAGCGGGTCGTCGGCGAGCGGGGCG
>JAOPZO010000312.1 GCA_025964065.1 Solirubrobacterales bacterium
CGCTCAGGAGCGCGACGTCGGGGCTGTCGACGAGCGCCCGCCCGGCCTCGGCGTCCGCGACCACGAGGACGTTGAGGTCCGCGGGAGCGCCGCAGTCCGCGGCGGCCCGGTCGAGCAGCGCGCTGCACGCGGCGGCCGTGAGCGCCGTCATCGGGGAGGGCTTCCACACGACGGTGTCGCCGCACACGAGCGCGACGGCCGTGTTCCAGGACCAGACGGCCGCCGGGAAGTTGAAGGCGGAGATGACCCCGACGACCCCGAGCGGGTGCCAGGTCTCCATGAGCCGGTGGCCCGGGCGCTCGGACGGCATCGTGCGGCCGTCGAGCTGGCGCGAGAGGCCGACCGCGAAGTCGCAGATGTCGATCATCTCCTGCACCTCGCCGAGCGCCTCCGACGGGACCTTCCCGGCTTCGATCGTGATGAGGTCCGCGACCGCGGCCTTGTGCTCGGTCAGCAGCGCGCCCAGGCGCTTGACGAGCGCGCCGCGCAGCGGCGCGGGGACCGTGCGCCACTCCGCGAACGCCGCCTTGGCGCGCGCGACGGCGGCCTCGACCTCCGCGGCGTCCGCCGCCGGGACGGGGAAGAGCTCCTCGCCCGTGATCGGGGTCCGGGCGGCGATGGACGGCGAAGGGGCGTCGGGGAGGGCCACGCCGCAGGCCACGAGCGCGGCGCGGGCGCGCGCCCGCAGCTCCTCGGTGCTCGTGACGGGCAGGGGGGTGGTGGTCGGGCTCGACATGCGGGTCAGCTCCTGGGAAGGGGGGCGGTGGGGAGGAAGGTCCGGCGCACGGCGGCCAGCGACTGCTCCTGCTCGGCCGCGTGGAGCGCCAGGGGGTCGTGCAGCTCGCGGCCGAGGACGCCGGCCAACCACTCCGCGTCGAGCGCGGCGCCGTGCTGCGCGTCGTCGTGGCGGCTCGCGTCGGTGAGGTTCGACTGGAAGATCCCGGCCGCCGAGGCCGGCAGGAAGTCCTCGTAGACGACGGGGCGGGCGGTGGCCCAGCCCCCGTCGAGCAGCCCGGCGACGTCCGCGGGCGGCTCCTGCCCGTCGGGACGACGGTCCGCGACGGGCGCGAGGGTGAAGAACGCGAGGCCGGCGTCGAGAAGCGCCCGCTCCGTGGCGGGGACGCGCGCGTTCCAGCGCTCGCGGGCCAGGAGCGCTGCGTCGGCGGCGGGGTCGGCCGACCGCACGGCCGCGACCTCGGCGCCGAGCTCGTCGTAGAGGGTGCGGCCCGCGGCGGTCAGCGCGATCCCGCGCGCCTCGACCTCACCGAAGCGCACGCGCAGCGCCGCCTCGTGCACCGTGCCGTCCGGGCGCCGGAAGCGCCGGGGCTCGGCGAGCGCGCGGAACGAGGTCTGGCGCAGCAGCACGTCGGGGCCGTCCCAGCGCGGCGGGCCCTGGATCGCGTCGATCATCGCGATGCCCCGGGCCTCCATCCGCGCGTGGAGCTCGTCGATGTCGAGCACGCGCGGGGTCAGGTGGTTCACGTGGGTCCCGCGGACGCCGCCGATGTCCGCGGCCACGGCGGACACGGCCTCGAGCGTGCGGTACCACGCCTCGTCCACGGGCTCCCGGGAGAGCTCGAAGGCTTCCGTGGCGAGCGCGAGGAAGCGCCCGGCGTCCTGGGCCTCCAGCCCGCCCTCGGCCTCGGCGCGGTCGGCGAGCGCGAGCAGCTCGGGACCGAACAGCTCCCGGCCGGCGAGGAACGCCTCGAGCCGCTCCTGCAGCGCGGGGGAGAAGAAGCGCCGGTCCTGCACCGCGAGCAGCGAGGTGAACACACGGAACGGGTTGCGGGCGAGCTCGTCCGCCTCGATGGGGCGGAAGGCGGTGGAGACGACGGGGACCGGGGTCGGGCGCGCGTCCCGGAGGTCGTAGAAGCCGACGGGGTGCATCCCCATCGCGCCGAAGACCCGCGCGACTCGCGCGAGCTCCGCCGGGGTCCCGAGGCGGATCGCGCCGTGGCGCTCCGCGGTGACGCGCTCGAGCGAGCCGAGCCGCTCGGCCTCGGCACCCCGCGCACGGGCGACGTCCGCGTTGACCTCGCGCGCGACGTCGACCAGCGTCGTGTACGCGGGGACCTCGCGGCCGTACATGGCGGAGAGCGCGCGGGCGAAGCGGGCGCGCAGCTCGGTGGGTTCCACGGCGGGCACGGCGGCAGCTCCTAGACGATGTTGGCTTCGAGGACGGGGGCGTTCTCCGCGAAGCGCTCGGCGCGCAGCGGGGAGATGTCGGTGAACGGCTCCCGGCCCAGGACGAGGTCGCGCACCACCTCGCCGACGGCGGGCGCCTGGCAGAACCCGTGGCCCGAGAACCCGGTCGCGTAGAGGAACCGGCCGACCTCGGGGCTCTCGCCGACGAGCGCGTTGGCGTCCGGGGTCATCTCGTACAGGCCGGCCCAGCCGTCGCGGACGCGGAGTTCGGCGAGCTCCGGGGCGCAGCGTGCGGCGGCAGCGCGCAGCATGGGCAGCCAGGCATCCGTGTAGTCGCGGTCGAAGCCGGGCGCCTGCGCCTGGTCGGACATGCCGAGCAGCACCCCGTCGGCCGCGTTGTGGAAGTAGAAGGTGCTGTCGTAGTCGATCGTGAACGGCAGCCCGGGGGCGGGCGTGGCAAGCGGCTCGGTGAACGCGATCTGGCGCCGGAGCGGGTGCACGTCGAGCGCCACGCCCGCCATCTCGCCGATGCCCCGCGACCACGGGCCGGCCGCGCAGACGACGGTCGAGGTGCGGACGACTCCGTGGGAGGTGTGGACGGCGACGACCTCACCGCCGCGCACCTCGAGGTCGGAGACCGCGCAGCCCGTGACGATCCGCGCCCCGCGGCGGCGGGCCGAACGGGCGTAGGCCGTGGCGACGGCGGTGGGGTGAGCGTGTCCGTCGGACGGGGAGAAGGCGGCGGCGAGGAAGGCGTCCGGGTCGACGAACGGGCAGCGGTCATGGGCCTCACCCGGGCTCAGGAGGCGCGTCGGGATCCCGAGCTCCTGCTGCAGTGCCATCCCGGCCTCGAAGCTCGAGACGTGCTCCGGGGTCCGCAGCAGGAAGAGGTAGCCGACCTTCTCCAGGCCGATGTCCGCGCCGAAGGCCTGCGCGAACCGGTCGTACGCCGTGAGGCTGCGGGCCGCAAGGCGGATGTTGAGCGCGTCGGAGAACTGCCCGCGGACGCCGCCGATCGGCTTGCCGGACGAGCCGCCGGCGAGCGCGTCGCGCTCGAGCAGCACGACGTCGCGCACGCCGGCCTCGCCGAGGTGGAAGGCGATGCTCGTCCCGAGGATGCCGCCGCCGACGACGACGACCCCGGCGTGGGTGGGCAGGGCGTCCATCGACCGATGCTGACCGCCGCGCGTCGTGAGGACAAGCGATGGATCCTACGGTCGAAGCAATAGCGTTCCTGCATGGACATGACCTGGCCGGGGCTCCGCTCCCTCCGGAGCCTCGAGCGGCTCGGCACCATCGCCGCGGTGGCCGAGGCGCAGGGCTACACCGCCGGCGCCGTCTCGCAGCAGCTCGCCGCGCTGGAGCGGGCGGTGGGCAAGCCGTTGCTGGCGCGCGTGGGTCGCAGCGTCCGGCTCACCGAGGCGGGGGTCGTGCTGGCCGGGCACGCCGAGGAGCTGCTGCAGGCCGAGCGCGCGGCGCGCCGGGCGCTCGCGTCGCTCGACGACGAGGTGGTCGGCTCCCTCCGGCTCGCGACCTTCGCGTCCTCCGCCGCCACGATCATGCCGCGCTCGATCGTGGAGGCGCGGGCACGGCACCCGCTGCTGCGGGTCTCGACGCTCGAGGTGGACGTGGACGCCGTGACGCAGACCGTCGAGCGCGGCGACGCCGACCTGGCCTTCGGGCTCGACTACCCCGACGCCCCGGTCCCGCGGGCGCCCGGCGTCGAGCTCGTGCGCCTCGCGACGGAGCGCTTCATGCTCGCGGTCCCGGCGAGCTGGGAGACCCCGGACCGCGTCTCGCTCACCGCGGCGCTCGAGTGGGACTGGATCCTCCCGCCCGCCGCGACGGACTACGGTCGCGCGGTGCGGGCCGCCTGCCGCCGGGCGGAGTTCGAGCCGCGCGTGGCGCACCTCGTGACGGACACGGCCGTGTCGCTCGCGATGGTCGCCCAGGGGCTCGGGACGACCGTCGTGGCCGAGATGATGCTCGCGCTCGCGCCGCCCTCCGGCCTGCGCACGCTGCGCCTCGAGGAGACGATCGAGCGGCACATCGTCCTCGTGCGGCGGCGCGGCGACACGGCCCGCCCGACGATCCGCGCGATGACCGCGGTGATCGAGGCGACGGTGCGGGCGGCGGGCGGCCCGTAGCGAGAACTAGGCTGCCCGGCGTGAGCCTCAAGGTCGGAGTCATCGGGTGCGGCAACCTCGCGACGGCGGTCGTCCGCGGGTGGGGGATCCCCGTGCTGTGCGCCGACGTCGACGCGGGTCGGGCGCAGGCGCTCGCCGCGGAGGTGGACGGGACCGCGATGGCCTCGAACGTCGAGCTCGCCCGCGAGGCGGACGTCGTCGTCCTCTGCCACAAGCCGTACCAGCTCGACGCCGTGGCGGCCGAGGTGGCCGGCGACGCGAAGGCCGTCCTCAGCATGCTCGGGATGACCCCGATCGCGACGGTCGTCGCCGCCTACCCCGACCGTCCCGTGTACCGCGTGCTGCCGAGCATCTGCGCCGAGGTCCGCGAGGGCCCGCTCGCCCTCGCGCGCACCCCGCCGCAGGCGCTCGACGCCGAGCTCCACGAACTCCTGGGGCGCATCGGGGACGTCGTCGTCCTCGACGACGCGCTCATCGACACGGCGATGGGCCTCATGAGCAACAGCCCCGCCTTCTACGCCCTCGTGGTCGAGGCGCAGGTCGAGGCGGGCATCCGCCGCGGCCTGCCGCCCGACGTCGCGCTCGCGCTCGTGAACGGCGCGATGGGCGGGACCGCCGCGCTGCTCGCGCACCGCGGCGGCGACACGCTCGCGCTG
>JAOPZO010000345.1 GCA_025964065.1 Solirubrobacterales bacterium
CGAGCAGCTGGTCGCCGAGCGCGCCGCCGCGCAGCGTGTCGGCGCCCGCCCCCCCGAAGGCGACGACGCGGATCGGCCCCTGGACGTCGAGCTCGTCGTCACCCCCGAGGAGGTTCGTCTCCAGGGCGAGCACCCCGACGGTGCAGTCGACGCGCGCGGCGCCGGAGGGCGCGCACCCCTCGCCGGCGTCGATCCCGCCGGCCAGCGCCTCGACCCGGACGATCCCGCCCGACGGCGTCGTCACGACGAGCCGGTTCGCCGCGTCGTCCCCGCCGACGAAGGCGCCGTCCGGGTTGCCGAACGCGGTCGCGGCCTGCGCGGGCGCGGCCCCGAGGAGCATGGCCGCGGCCGTCAGCACGAGGATCGTCCGCTGGTGGGGCATCGTGCGCGCGACCCTACGCCGCCGCCTGCCCTCGTGCCGGAAGATGGACGAACGTGCGGCCCGTCGTCGCTGACGCGTCCGTCACCTTCGCGCCCGGACCGGGGTAGCATCGCCGCGAAGGGTCAAACACCGCACCAGGAGGAGCACCACATGGACGCAGCAGGCACCGAGCCGACGACCACCGGTTCGACCACGATGGCGGACCTGCTCCCCCGTGCGGCGGAGGTCCACGCGGACCGCGTCGCGGTGCAGCGGAAGGTCGGCGAGGAGTGGCAGACCACGACGTACGCGGAGGTCGGCGTCGTCGTCTCCGAGCTCGGCCGCGGCTTCCTCGACCTCGGCGTCGCCGCGGGCGACCGCGTGTGCATCCTCTCCGGCACCCGCCCCGAGTGGACCTACACGGACTTCGCGCTCTCCGCGGCGGGCGCGGTCGTCGTCCCGATCTACCAGACGAACTCGCCCGAGGAGTGCGAGTACGTCGTCGCGGACTCCGACGCGCGGCTCATCGTCTGCGAGGACGCGGAGCAGGTCGCGAAGATCACCGCCGTCCGCGAGCGGCTCCCGCTGCTCGAGACGATCGTCGTCATGGAGGCCGAGGGAGCGCCGGACGGCACCCTCACGCTGGACGCGCTGCGCGAGCGCGGCCGCGGCCGCGACGAGGCCGAGCTCGAGGCGCGGACCGCCGCGGTCCGGCCCGAGGATCCGTTCACCTTCATCTACACCTCCGGCACGACCGGCCCGCCCAAGGGCTGCGTGCTCACGCACGGCAACTACCGCGCCGTCGTGAGCAAGTGCCTCGAGCTCGGCGTGCTCGGCCGGGAGGAGCAGGAGGTCACCTACCTCTACCTGCCGCTCGCCCACTCCTACGCGCTGCTCGTGCAGCTCCTGACCGTCGAGATCGGGGGCACCATCGCCTACTTCGGCGGGGACACGAAGCAGATCGTCGCCGAGCTCGTGGCGACGCGCCCGACGTACCTCCCGTCGGTCCCCCGGATCTTCGAGAAGATCTACACGCTCGTCACCGGCAACGTGGAGCCCGACATGCTGCGGAAGGCCGTCGCGGTCGGCACGCAGGTGCAGGACCTGCGGCACGCGGGGCAGGCGGTCCCGGCCGAGCTGCAGGCCGCGTACGACCAGTTCGACGAGAAGCTCTTCGTGAACGTCCGCGGCGCGTTCGGCGGCCGCCTGAAGCAGGCGAGCACGGGCGCGGCGCCCATCGCCCACGAGATCCTCGAGTTCTTCTGGGCCTGCGGGGTGCCGGTCATGGAGGGCTACGGCATGACGGAGACCTCCACGGTCGCCACGAGCCAGGTCCCGGGCGGCCACCGCTTCGGGACCGTCGGCCGAGCCCTCCCGGGCGTCGAGATCAGGATCGCCGACGACGGCGAGGTCCTGCTGAAGGGCGAGAACATCTTCGCGGGCTACTACAAGAAGGCGGACGCGTCCTTCGGCGCCGTCGTCGACGGCTGGCTGCACACGGGCGACATCGGCACGCTCGACGAGGACGGCTACCTGTCGATCACGGGCCGCAAGAAGGACATCATCATCACCGCGGGCGGCAAGAACCTCACGCCGGCGAACCTCGAGAACGACATGAAGCAGTCGCGCTGGGTCTCCCAGGCGATGATGCACGGCGACCGCCGCCCGTTCCCCGTCATGCTCATCACGCTCGACGAGGAGGAGGTCGGCCCGTGGGCCGAGGCGCAGGGCATCGAGGACCGCTCGATCACCGCGCTCGCCCGGCACCCCGAGGTGCACGCGCTGATCCAGGAGACGCTGGACAGGGCGAACGCGAAGTACGCGGGAGTCGAGCAGGTCAAGCGCTTCTTCATCCTCGACCACGACCTCTCGCAGGAGACGGGCGAGCTCACCCCCACGCTGAAGGTCAAGCGGAACGTCGTGAACGAGAAGTACGCGGAGCGCTTCGACGCGCTCTACACGGGCTGAGCCGGCGGCGCCTCCCGCCGCACGGAGAACGCCCGGAGGCGCAGCGAGTTCGCGACGACCACGACGGAGCTCGCGGCCATGGCGGCACCCGCGAGCACCGGGTTGAGGTACCCGAGCGCGGCGAGCGGGATGAGCGCGACGTTGTAGGCGAAGGCCCAGAAGAGGTTCACCCGGATCGTGCCGAGCGTGCGCCGGGCGAGCCGGATGGCGTCGGCGGCGGCGCGCAGGTCGCCGCTCACGAGCGTCAGGTCGCTCGCCTCGATCGCCACGTCGGTCCCCGTGCCGATCGCCAGGCCGAGGTCGGCGCGGGCGAGCGCGGGGGCGTCGTTGACCCCGTCCCCGACCATCGCCACGACGCGGCCCTCGGCCTGCAGCCGCGCGACGACATCGGCCTTGTCGCCCGGCAGCACCTCCGCGATGACCTCGGTGATGACGACCTGCGCGGCGACGGCCTCGGCGGTCGCGCGGTTGTCCCCCGTCAGCAGCACGGTCCGGAGCCCGAGCCCCTCGAGCGCCCGGATCGCCTCGGGCGAGCTCTCCTTCGGCGTGTCGGCGACCACGAGCAGCGCCCGCGCCGCGCCGTCCCAGGCGGCGAGGATCGCCGTCTGGCCGCGCCGCTCGGCGGCCTCCTGCGCCGCGACGAGCGCCGGCGGGAGCGCGACGGCCCACTCC
>JAOPZO010000358.1 GCA_025964065.1 Solirubrobacterales bacterium
GGGCCGCCGCCCTGGCCACCCCGGCCGCGACCGCGACCGTCACGGCCGTCACGGCCGCCGCGGTCGTCCGCACGCTGCGGGGAGGGGGCGTCGAGCTCGGTGAGGTCGGCGCCGCTGAAGCCCTCGGGCATGATCTCGCCCTTGTTGATCCAGCACTTCACGCCGATGCGGCCGAACGTCGTCTTCGCCTCGAAGAACCCGTAGTCGATGTCCGCGCGCATCGTGTGCAGCGGGACGCGACCGTCCGAGTAGGACTCCGTGCGGGCCATCTCGGCACCGCCGAGGCGGCCGCCGACCTGGACCTTGCAGCCCTTGGCGCCCGAGCGCATCGCGCTCGTGAGCGCACGCTTCATCGCGCGGCGGAAGGCCACGCGGTTCACGAGCTGCTCCGCGATGGACTGCGCGACGAGCTTCGCGTCGAGCTCCGGGCGCTTGATCTCGAGGATGTTGACCTTCACGGACTTGTCCGTGAGCTTGTGCAGGTCACGGCGGACCTGGTCGACCTCGGAGCCGGACTTGCCGATCACGATGCCGGGGCGCGCGGTGTGGATGTTGACCTCCACCTCGTTCGCGTCCTTGCGGATCGTGATGTCGGAGAGGCCGGCGTGCGCGAGGCGCCCGTGGATGTACTTCCGGATCTGGATGTCCTCGTACAGGTAGTCCGAGAAGTGCTTCTCGTTGAACCAGTTCGACTTCCAGTCGTGGATGTACCCCACGCGCATGGACTCGGGATGGACCTTCTGCCCCATGGTCTAGGACTCCTTCGGGGTGAGCTGGATCGTCAGGTGGCTGGTCCGCTTGCGGATCTTCGTCGCGCGCCCCATGGCACGCGGGCGGAAGCGCTTGAGCGTCGGACCCTCGTCGGCGAAGACCGCGTGGATCTTCAGGTCGTCGCCGAGCAGCTCGTGGTTGTGCTCCGCGTTCGCGACGGCGGACTTGAGGAGCTTCTCCCAGTCCTCCGCGACGGCACGCGGCGTGTGGGCCAGGATGGCCACGGCCTCGTCCACGGACTTGCCGCGGATGTGATCGCAGACCAGCCGCGCCTTGCGGGCGGAGGTGCGGACGTACTTCGCGTGGGCGGACACGACCGGGCCGTCGACGATCGGGCGGCCGTGCTTGTCGCGGGCCACCTTCCCGTTCGGCTTGCGGCCGGGCTTGTCGGCCGCGGCCTTCGCGGCCCCCGGCTTCTTCGCGGGCTTCGGCTTCGGGGCGGCGGGCGCCTCGGCGCGCGGGGCCTCCTCGACCTCGTCGGCTCCGGGGGCGTCCTCGGCCGCGTCCGTCGCCTCGACGACGTCCGCGTCCGTGGTCTCCGTGCGCTCGACGTCGGCCGCCGGGGCGTCCGGCGTCGCCGCCGGCTCCGCGAGGTCGGTCTCGACCTCGGGGGTGTCCTTGGGGTCCTGTTCAGACATCTAGCGACGCTTCCCGGTGTCGGCGTGGCCGCGGTAGGTGCGGGTCGGCGCGAACTCGCCGAGCTTGTGCCCGACCATCGACTCCGAGACGAACACGGGGACGTGCTTACGCCCGTCGTGCACGGCGATCGTGTGACCGACCATCTCGGGGAAGATCGTGGACGCACGCGACCAGGTCTTCACCATCTTCTTGGTGTTCTCCGTGTTCTGCTTGTCGATGCGCGCCATCAGGCGCTCCTCGACCCACGGGCCCTTCTTGCTCGAGCGGCTCATCAGCGCTTGCCCTTCCCACGCCGGCGGCCGCGCACGATGTAGCGGTCGGAGGCCTTGTTCTTCTTACGGGTGCGGTAGCCGAGCGTCGGGACACCCCAGGGGGTGACCGGGTGACGGCCGGCGGTCGTCGAACCTTCGCCACCACCGTGCGGGTGGTCGACCGGGTTCATGGCGGTGCCTCGCGTCTGCGGGCGCACGCCCATGTGGCGCTTGCGGCCGGCCTTGCCGACCTTCACGTTCTGGTGGTCCGCGTTGCCGATGACCCCGACGGTGGCGCGGCAGTCCTCGCGGACCAGGCGCATCTCGCCGGAGGGCAGGCGCAGCGTGGCCATGCCGTTGTCCTTCGCCATCAGCTGGATCGAGGTGCCCGCCGAGCGGCCCATCTGGCCACCGCGGCCGGGCTGGAGCTCGACGTTGTGCACCACGGTGCCGATCGGCATGTTGACGAGCGGCAGGCAGTTGCCGACCTGGATGTCCGAGCCGGGGCCCGAGACGACCGTCATGCCGACCTGCAGCCGCGCCGGGGCGAGGATGTAGGCCTTCACGCCGTCCACGTAGTGGAGCAGGGCGATGTACGCCGTCCGGTTGGGGTCGTACTCGATCGCGGCGACCTTGGCGGGGATGCCGTCACGGCGACGCTTGAAGTCGATCGTGCGGTAGAGCCGCTTGGCGCCACCACCACGGTGACGGGCCGTCTTGCGCCCGTTGACGTTGCGACCGCCGGACTTCTTCAGCCCCTCGACGAGCGTCCTCTCGGGCGTCGTCTTGGTGATCTCGGCGAAGTCGGGGTAGCTGACGAAGCGCATGCCCGCGCTGGTCGGCTTCGGCTTTCTGATGGCCATGAGCTACTGCCCCTCGAGGCCCTGGAGGCCCTGGAAGATCGGGATGGAGTCGCCGGGGCGCACCTGGACGATCGCCTTCTTCCAGGTGCGCGTGCGCCCCTGGTAGAGCCCGCGCCGCTTGGGCTTGGACTTCACGGAGATCGTGCGGACCCCGACGACCTTGACCTCGAAGAGCTGCTCGATGGCCTGGCGGATCTGGGTCTTGTGCGCGTCCGGGTGGACGCGGAACGTGTACTTGTCGTTCGTCGCGAGGACGTAGGACTTCTCGCTCACGACGGGACGGATGATGACCTGGCTGGCGTCCATGTCAGGCCTCCTCGGTCTGGTTGGTCTTCTGGCCGTTCGCCCGAGCGGTGAGCTCGTCGATCGCGGCCTGGGAAGCGAGGACGTTGGCGGCGCCGATGAGGTCGGCGACGCCCGTGCCCTCGGCGGGCAGCACCCCGCGCACCTGCGCGAGGTTCCGGAACGAGAGCGCGGCGTTGAGGTCGGCGTCCGTGAGGATCACGAGCACCGAGCCCTTGACGCCCCAGTCGCCGACGAGCTTCGCGGCGGCCTTGGTGGCCGGCGTGGAGAAGTCGGCGGCGTCGAACACCGCGATGGTGCCGCGCTCGGCGTGCACGGAGAGCGCGGAGCGGAAGGCGACGCGCTTCTCCTTGCGGTTGACCTTGAACGTGTAGTTGCGCGGCTGCGGCCCGAAGACCGTGCCGCCACCCGTCCAGATCGGCGAGCGCGAGGAGCCGGCACGGGCGCGGCCCGTGCCCTTCTGGCGCCACGGCTTCGCGCCACCGCCGCGGACCTGGCCGCGGGTCTTGGTGGAGTGGGTGCCCTGACGGCGGGCGTTGAGCTCCGCACGGACCGACTCGTGGACGAGCGGACCGTGGAACGCGGTGCCGAACGCGACGTCGTCGAGCGTGACGTCCTTGGACGTGGAGATGTTCTTGGCGCTAGGCATCCGTGCGGACCTCCACCATGCCGTTGCGGGAGCCGGGAACGGCTCCACGCACGAGCAGCAGGTTCTTCTCGGCGTCGACCTGCACGATCGTCAGGCCCTTCTGGGTGATGCGCTTGTTGCCCATCTGGCCGGGGCCGCGGATGCCCTTCATCACGCGGGCGGGCCACGCGGAGGCACCGATGGAGCCGGGGGCGCGCACGTTGTGCGAGCCGTGCGACTTCGGCCCGGAGGCGAAGCCGTGGCGCTTGATGGTGCCCTGGAAGCCCTTGCCCTTCGAGGTGCCGGCGACCTTGACCTTCTGGCCGGCCTCGAAGACCTCCACGGTGACGGTGTCGCCGATGTTGAAGCCCGACTCGTCGCGGAACTCGACGAGGTGGCGGTGCGGGGCGGCGTCGCCCTTGCGCAGGTGGCCGAGCTCGGCCTTGGAGAGGTGCTTCTCCTTCGTGGCGCCCCAGGCGAGCTGGACGGCGGTGTAGCCGTCCTTGTCCGCGGTGCGCACGGCGGTGACGGGGCACGGGCCGGCCTCGAGCACGGTGACGCGCTCGACGCGCCCGTCCTCCAGGAACAGCTGCGTCATGCCCAGCTTCTTGGCGAGGATCCCGGGCATCTAGCTGACCAGCTTGATCTCGATGTCGACGCCCGCCGGGAGGTGGTCGAGGCGCTGGAGCGAGTCGACGGTCTTCGGCGTGGGCTGCAGGATGTCGATGAGCCGCTTGTGGGTGCGGATCTCGAAGTGCTCCTGCGAGTCCTTGTCCTTGAAGACGGACCGGAGGACGGCGTAGACGTTCTTCTCCGTCGGAAGCGGCACGGGACCCGAGACGGTCGCGCCGGTGCGCGTCGCGGTCTCGACGATCTCCTTGGCCGCGGTCTCGATGGCGCGGTGGTCGTACGCCTTGAGGCGGATGCGGATCTTGTTCTGGGTGGCCGTAGCCATCTGTGGCGCTGCTTTCCGTCCGGGGACTGGTGTGTTGTTCCTGCTGGAGGCGCCTGGCCTCCGGTCCTGCGGCGCGCGTTCGACGGGTCGGTCCTCCCGGACCTCTCCCTCCCGCGCGCCGGGGTGGAGCCACGCTGGGCTCCACCCCGACACCGTCAGCTCTCGCGACGGGACCTTCGGTGCTGCGGTGCTGCTGAGACTAGGCGATGACCTCGGTCACGACGCCCGAGCCCACCGTGCGGCCACCCTCGCGGATGGCGAAGCGCAGCTGCGCCTCCATGGCGATCGGCTGGATGAGCTCGATCTCCATCGTCACGTTGTCGCCCGGCATGACCATCTCGACACCCTCGGGGAGGTTGGCGACACCGGTCACGTCGGTGGTGCGGAAGTAGAACTGCGGACGGTAGCCCGTGAAGAACGGCGTGTGACGGCCACCCTCCTCCTTCTTCAGGATGTAGACCTCGGCCTTGTACTTCGTGTGCGGCGTGATCGAGCCCGGCTTGCAGAGGACCTGCCCGCGCTCGATGTCCTCGCGCTTCGTGCCGCGGAGCAGGCAGCCGACGTTGTCGCCCGCCTGGCCCTGGTCGAGGATCTTGCGGAACATCTCGACGCCGGTGACCACCGAGGTGGTCGTCGCCTTGATGCCGACGATCTCGACGTTGTCGCCCGTGTTGACGACCCCCGTCTCGATGCGGCCCGTGGCGACGGTGCCGCGGCCCGTGATCGAGAAGACGTCCTCGACCGGCATCAGGAACGGCTTGTCGAGGTCGCGGACCGGCTCCGGGATGTAGGAGTCGAGCGCGTCCGCGAGGTCGTAGATGGCCTGCTTGTACTTCTCCTCGCCCTCGAGCGCACCCGTGGCCGAGCCCGTGATGAACGGGATGTCGTCGCCGGGGTAGTCGTACTCGCTGAGCAGGTCGCGCACCTCGACCTCGACGAGCTCGAGGAGCTCGTCGTCGTCGACCATGTCGGCCTTGTTCAGGAACACGACGATGTACGGGACGCCGACCTGCTTCGCGAGCAGGATGTGCTCACGCGTCTGCGGCATCGGGCCGTCGGCGGCGGAGACCACGAGGATCGCGCCGTCCATCTGGGCCGCGCCCGTGATCATGTTCTTGACGTAGTCGGCGTGCCCGGGGCAGTCGACGTGCGCGTAGTGACGCGCTTCGGTCTGGTACTCGACGTGGGAGGTCGAGATCGTGATCCCGCGCTCCTTCTCCTCCGGCGCGTTGTCGATCTCGGCGAAGGACCGGGCCTGGCCGCCCATCTTCTCCGCGAGGACCGTGGTGATGGCAGCGGTCAGCGTGGTCTTGCCGTGGTCGATGTGACCGATGGTGCCGACGTTGACGTGCGGCTTGTCCCGCTCGAACTTCTCCTTCGCCACTTTTGTTGCTCCTCTTGGTGATCGTTGGTCGCGGCTGGGCGAACCAGCAAAAGCTATCGAATGGTCCTGTGTTCCTGCGGTCCGACTGCGGGCGGACCTGTCCTGCGGACCCTTCGGGACCCCAGGCAGACGAACGGGCCCTGAGCGGGCCCGCGCGAGACGACTGGGATCTGTCCCGGCCCTCGCGCTATGTGCCCGTGATCTGCATCCTGTCGCAGTGGTTCGCTCTAGAGTCCGCGCGGATGAGCGCGGATATCCCCGGAGCGACGCACGACTATAGCACCAGCCCGGCCGGCTCCCGGGCACCCCGCGGGACGCGTCCGGGCGCCGTCGCCGGGGCCGGCGCGCTCCGTGCGGTGCTCGCCGCGGCGGGCCTCGCGGGCGTGGTGCTGCTCGTCGTCTCGACCTTCACCACCGTGGTCGAGGTGCGGGTGCTCACCACCTCCGACCTCGCCGCGCAGGACTCGAGCATCACGGGCCAGGACCTCCACGGGATCGCGCTGCTGCTCGTCGGCCTCTTCGGCCTGGCGATGCTCGCGGGCGCCCTGCGCGGCGCCCGGCCGGCGATGCTCGCGCTCGCGGCCACGGGACTCCTCGCGCTCGGCCTCGTCGTCGGGCTCGACGTGCCGGAGCTCGACAGCACGGGGCAGCTCGCGGAGTTCTACGAGGACGTGAGCGCGGGCGCGGCGGTCGGCTTCTACCTCGAGACGCTCGGAGCGGTGCTCCTGCTGCTCACGGGCGTCCTGCTGCTCGTCCTGGCGGGCCGGGAGCGATAGAGCGCGTCGAGGTGGCGGACGAGCCCCTCGCGGCTGACGCTGATCCCGAGTGCCGCGCGACGCACGGCCCTTCCGGTGCGACGGGCTCGCGGCGCGGGTGGAGACGAGGTCGTCGTGCCCCGCGCGAGGTCGCGCACGTAGACCCCGGCCGGGCCCGAGGGCTTGCCGCCCGTGACGCTCGCGGTGGCGGTGAAGGCGACCCGCGCCCCGTCGCCCGAGGGCGCGGGCTGGGTCGAGGCGCCCTGCGCGTCCGTCGAGACGGCCGTGGTGCGGTGCGTGCGCAGGTCCCGCACCCAGATGCGCGCGCGGCGCCCGGCGC
>JAOPZO010000390.1 GCA_025964065.1 Solirubrobacterales bacterium
GGCTCAGCAGCGTGCCGATCGTCGTGATGTGGCTCTGCAGCGCCGCCGAGGCCACCGGCTTGGCCCCGTAGAGGACGACACCGCCGTCACGCCGCTCGACGACCCGCAGGCGGCCCGGGTTCTGCGAGGGCGGCAGCGAGCGGTCCGACTGCGCCTCGGTGACCAGGTCGGCGCTCGTGAGGTTGTTGCGGGTGGCGTGCTTGATGAATTTCTGGATCTTCTCCGTCGCGCCCGGCTCGCGCTCCTCGATCCGGTCCTCCTCGGCCAGGAAACCGAGCGTGAAGGTCGGGCCGTAGTCGGGCGCGCGGCCGAAGATCCCCAGCGTACGGTCGGTCGTGAAGTCGACCAGGTCACGCCGCTTGGCCAGGTCGGCGGAGCTGCGCGGCACCAGCCAGCCCGCGCTCACCCGCCCGCCGGCCTCGGGATCGACGAATGTCGTGATGTCCTGTGTGGCCGGATCGAGCTGCGCGTCGAAGAGCTCGGCCCACGCGTCGATGGCCGGCTTGAACGCCGGGTGCTCGGTGACGTCCTCGACGACCTCGCCGCCCAGGATGACCCGGCGACCGTCGCGCAGGCTTGCCTTGTAGTCCTCGCCCGACTTCAGAAACTGTTCCACTGCACTCCCCAATCCTTGTGATCTTCGTGATCCGCCTTGGCGGCGATGCGATCGCGCACGGCCCGGATGGGCCGGCGCGGGGTGCCACGTCGTCTAGCGGTCGATGACCGCGATCGCCTCGACCTCGATGAGGAGGTCCGGGTAGGCGAGGCCGGAGACCCGGACGGCAGTGCCGGAGGGGCCGGGCGTCGGCAGGAACTGCATGCGGACCCGGGTCATCTTCTCCCAGTAGTCCTTGAGCTCGTCCGGCTCGCCGTCGAACACGTAGTACGTGTTGAGCTTGACGATGTCGGTCCACTCGGCGCCCGCATCGCGGAGCACCCGTCCGATGTTCTCGAACGTGTTCTTGGTCTGGAGCTCGATGTCGCCGACGCCGACGGCGTTGCCGTCGGAGTCCGCCGACACCTGGCCGCCGACGAAGACCATGTTGTCGACCTTCCACCCCTGGGAGAAGCTCACCGGCATGCTCCAGTCCCACTGGTGATCTTCAGGCATGATGCGCTGCTTCACGTTGTCCTCCGAGTCGTTGATGATGGTGAGGTGCACGGCGTCAGTCAGACGCCGAGAAGGGCGACCGCGCGGATCGGCGAACCCGTGCCGCCGCGGAGGTTCAGCGGCAGCCCGAGGAAGGTGAACCGCTGGTTGGAGACCTTGCTGAGATTCGTCAGGCTCTCGGTGTTGACGATCTGGAACTCCTTGCACACGACGTGCGCCATGAAGTCCTCGTCGTCGGCGGCGTCGATCGAGACCGCATCGATGCCGATGTTCACGACGCCGCGCTCGGCCAGCCACCGGGCGCCGGCCTCGCTGAGGGCCGAGTACTCGGTGAGGTAGCTCTGCGAGGGCCAGAGCCGCTCGTGCGTGCCGGTGTGCAGCAGCACGATGTCGCCCTTGCGGATCTCCTGACCGCTGCGCTCCACCGCCCGCTCCAGGACGTCGGGCTCGAGGCGATCCGGGAAGCGCGTGTCGGAGACGTCGATGCAGACGGCCCCGCCGTAGTAGTACTCCAGCGGCGACTCGGTCAGGGTCGGTCCGTCAGGGTCGTACTCGTAGATCGCGTCGGTGTGCGTCCCCGTGTGCTCGCTGATGAGCAGGTTCCGCGCGGTGAAGGGCAGGCTGACACCCAGCCGGGTGAGCGCCTCCTCATGCGTGTGGTTGACCATGATGAACGGCGCCTGGTGCAGGCCGAACATCGGCATGCCCTGGTAGATCTCGGCCGTCAGGTCGATCAGCTGCAGACTGCGGTTCAGAAGCTCTGGACCGAGACGGGGACCCGCCCCGTCGGCCTTGGGACCTGCACTCATACGCAACACCCCTCCTGTGCTCGGTGACTGATGAGGGCTTCTAACAGCGGTGCTCGGGCGCCGCCAAGGGGGCGGCGGCGATTCCCGGCCTAGGGCGCTCCACGCGGCAGCATTCGGGAGGTCGGGCCACCCGCCCTAAGGAGGGATCGGCCCGCCGGCGTTGACGCCGGGACGCGGGCGCTGATAGCCAGCGCTGATGAGCACGATCCCCACCGACCGGTCCGCGCCGCCGCGCATGGGCGACTACGACGACGACCGCGCGAGCTTCCGGCTCGACGTCCCTGAGCGCTTCAACCCCGTGCTGGACATCATCGAGCGCTGGGCGCAGGAGTCACCCGACGACCTCGCGTTGGTGTCGCTCGACGGCGCCGGCGACACCATCGCCCGCCAGTCGGTCGCCGACCTCGCGCTGGAGTCCCGCCGCGCCGCCCGCGCTCTGCTCGCCCTCGGCGTCCGCAAGGGCGACCCGGTCTTCGTCATGCTGCCCCGGATCCCCGCGTGGTACTCGGTGCTCCTCGGCGCGATCCGCATCGGCGCCGTACCGATGCCCGCCCCGAACCTGCTGACCTCGCGCGACATCGCCTACCGGCTGGAGCGCGGCGAGGCGGTCGTTGCGGTCACCGACGCCGCGGGCGCGGGCAAGGTCGACGCCATAGGCGCTCTGCCGCCCGCGATGGCGCACCAGATCTGCTGGACCGACGGAGCCGCCGCGCCCGAGGGCTGGCACAGCCTCGAGGGCATCATGGAAGAGGCGGGCGACGGCGAGACGCCGAGCGACCCGACCTCCCGCGACGACGCCATGCTTCTGTACTTCACGAGCGGCACGGTGTCGTACCCCAAGATGGTGCTGCACCCCACCTCCTACGGGCTTGGCCACGTGGGCACCGCGCGCTTCTGGCACGACCTCCGGCCCGGCGATCTGCACTGGACCGTCACCGACACGGGCTGGGCCAAGGCGGCCTGGGGCGGGCTCTTCGGCCAGTGGCACGAGCGCGCGAGCGTCGTGCAGGTCAACCTCGGCAAACCCGACGCCGACGCGATCCTCGCGCTGCTCTCGCGCCACCGGATCACCTCGTTCTGCGCACCGCCGACGCTGTACCGCCTGCTCGTCCAGACCGACCTGAAGGCCCACGACCTCAGCGCGCTGCGCCACTGCACCAGCGCCGGCGAACCACTGAACGCAGAGGTTTTGCGCGTGTGGGCCGAGGGCGTCGACGGGCTGACGGTGTTCGACGGCTACGGCCAGACCGAGACCACCTGCCTGGTGGCCAACTACCGCGCTGTACCGGTGCGCCCCGGCTCGATGGGTAAGCCGGTGCCCGGCTGGGACGTCGACGTCCTCGACGCCGACGGCCGGCCCGCGGCCACCGACGAGGTCGGCGACATCGCCGTCCGCGCCGAGCCCCGGCCGGTCGGGCTGTTCCGGGGCTACCACCGCGATCCCGAGGCCACGGCCGCCCGCTTCCGCGACGGCTGGTACTACACGGGCGACCGGGCGCGCCGCGACGTCGACGGCTACTTCTGGTTCGAGGGCCGCGACGACGACATCATCACGTCGTCGGCCTACCGGATCGGCCCCTTCGAGGTCGAGTCAGCCCTCATCGAGCACCCGGCCGTGGTGGAGGCGGGCGTCGTTGGCAAGCCGGACCCGCGCCGAACGGAGATCGTCTGCGCCTTCGTGATCCTCGCCGAGGGCCAGGAGCCCTCCGACGAGCTCACGGCCGAGCTGACCGATCACGCCAAGCAGCTCACCGCCCCGTACAAGTACCCGCGCGAGATCCACTACGTCCGCGAGCTCCCCAAGACCGTGAGCGGCAAGATCCGCCGCACGGAGCTGCGCGACTGGCTGAAGACGTCGATCCCCGAGGACGTCGTCCGCGACTAGCGGGGACGGCACCGCCCGTCCCGGGTCGCAGCGGCGCGCTGCGACCCGGGACTGGGACTCACGCTCGCGCGGGGGTGCGAGCCAGCGCCTCGGCGGGCGCGGTGGCCTCGAGGTCCTGATCGCGGGCGACAGGCGCGTAGGTGACCTGGCCGGCCGCCACGTTGAGGCCGCGCATGAGGCCCGGGTCGCGGGCCAGCGCGGCGTGTACGCCCTCGTCGGCGAGCCGCAGCACGTAGGGCATGGTCGCGTTGGTGAGGGCGTACGTCGAGGTGATCGGCACCGCACCCGGCATGTTGGCCACGCAGTAGTGCGTGATCCCGTCGACCTCGTAGGTCGGGGCCGAGTGGGTCGTGGGCCGCGAGGTCTCGAAGCAGCCGCCCTGATCGATGGCCACGTCCACGAGCACCGCGTTGGGCCGCATGAGGCCGAGCTGCTCGCGGTTGATCAGGCGCGGAGCGCGGGCACCCTGCACGAGGACCGCGCCGATGACCAGGTCGACCTGCGGCAGCAGCTGCTCGATCCCGAGCGTGCTGGAGTACACCGTCGACGCCTGGCCGTCGAGCAGGACCTCGACCTCGCGCAGCCGGTCGATGTCGCGATCGAGTACGTAGACTTCGGCGCCCATCCCGATGGCCACGATGGCCGCGTTGAGGCCGACCACACCGCCGCCGATGACCATCACACGCCCGGCTGCGACGCCCGGAACGCCGCCGAGCAGGGTTCCGCGGCCGCCCAGCGGCTTCTCGAGCATGAAGGCGCCCGACTGCGTGGCGAGCTTTCCGGCGACCTCGCTCATCGGCGCCAGCAGCGGCAGGCGGCCTCGCGTGTCCTCCACCGTCTCGTACGCGATGCACGTGGCGCCCGAGCGCATGAGGCCCTGGGTCAGCTCCGGCGCCGGCGCCAGGTGCAGGTAGGTGAACAGGACGTGGCGCGGCTCCAGTCGGGCGACCTCCTCTGGCTGCGGCTCCTTGACCTTGACGATCATCTCGGCCTCGGCGAACACGGCGGCGGCGTCGGGCACGATCCGTGCGCCCTGTGCGGCGTAGTGGCCGTCGGCGATGGCCGAGCCCTCTCCGGCCCCCGCCTGCACGACGACCTCGTGCCCGCGGTCGACGAGCTCGCGCACGCCGGCCGGCGTCATCGCCACGCGGTATTCGTCGGTCTTGATCTCTGCCGGTACGCCAATGAGCACGTTCGCTCCTCCAGGTGATTGATCGGGCTTGCGATCATTCATGGTCTTGTTCTAAGTCCAAAGAACCATTGGGGAGTCTTGTGAAAACGATCGCGCTCGACGACACCGACTACCGGATCCTCGACGAACTCGTCCGAAACGGAAGAGCGTCGTACGCCAGCATCGGCCAGGAGGTCGGGCTCAGCCCGCACGGCGCCGCCGACCGGGTGCGGCGCCTGTGCAAGGCGGGCGTCATCACCGGGTTCACCGCGGCGATCGATCTCAAGACGGTCGGACGGGCGCTGGACGCCATCATCGACGTGCGGCTGGAGCCGGCGACGACGCCGCGGGCCTTCGAGGAGCGCGTGGTCCGGCTGCGAGCGGTCCGCGAGATCGCGTTCGTCACGGGGCGGTTCGACTATCAGCTGCGCGTCGCGTGCCTCGATGCCGACGACCTCGACAACGTCGTCCGGGAGCTCCGCAGGTCCGCCGGGGCGGCGCTGACCGAGACCCGGATCGTCCTGCGCTCCAGCTCTCACCGACGTGCCGATCCCTCCAGCCGGAACGTCGACTAAGGTTCCCGCCCAGGTCCTTTACGTCATCGTGGCGGGACCGGAACCGGAACCGAGGAGCGTTCGCGATGCCGATCCACACCGTGCTGGGGCCCATCGAGCCGTCGGAGCTCGGCCCCACCAACATGCACGAGCACCTGCTCATCGACGCGCGCGTCTGGCTCGACCCGCCGCGCGAAGAGCGGCCCGCCCACGAGAAGGTCACGATGGAGAACCTCGGGTTCGTCCGCTGGAACCTCTGCTCGCTGGCCGACAACCTGCTCATCGACGATCCTGAGCTGGCGATCCGCGAGATCGAGCCGGTCAAGGCCGCCGGTGGCTCGGCCATCGTCGACCTGACCGTCATCGGGCTCGGGCGCCGACCCAGGGACCTGGTCGAGATCTCCCGGCGCTCGGGGCTGCACGTCATGACGGGCTGCGGCTTCTATCTGCACGACTCGCACCCTGACTGGGTCGAGACTGCGTCGGTCGACGAGCTGGCCGACCTGCTCGAGCGCGAGCTCGCCGAGGGCATCGACGACACCGGCGTGCGGCCCGCCCTGATCGGCGAGATCGGCACGAGCGACCCGATCACCGACCGCGAGATGAAGGTCGTCACCGCCGCGGGCCGCGCGGGCGCGCGGACCGGCGCGGCCGTCAACGTCCACCTCGATCCGCGTGGCCAGAACGCACTCACCGTCCTCGACGTCCTGGAGACCGAGGGCATGGCACCCGAGCGGGTCATCTTCAGCCACATGGATGAGCACCTCGATCGCGAGTACCACCTCTCCGTGGCCCGCACGGGAGCGATCCTCGAGTACGACACGTTCGGCTCGGAGTTCTACTTCGGCGCCCTTTTCAAGGACCCGACCGACATGGAGCGCATGCAGTACGTGCGCCTCCTGGTCGACGAGGGCTACGAGCGCCAGCTGGTGCTCAGCTCCGACGTGTGGGTCAAGGCCGCGATGCGCTCCTACGGCGGCATGGGCTACGACCATGTCCTCAAGCGCATCGTTCCGGCGCTGCGCCAGGACTACGACATCCCCCAGTCCGCCATCGACACGATGCTCATCGACACGCCGCGGCGGCTGCTCGACCGGCCATGACCGGCGCCGCGGCGCAGGGCGGCCACCCTGCGTATCGGCCAATGGGCCCGGCCTGGGTCCGGTAGCCTGAAGCCATGTCGAGGCAGGCAGCCACTCCAGAGCCGAGATCCGAGACGGCGGACGCGGGAAGCGCCGTCGACTTCGAGCCGATCGCGCAGCTGCGAGCGCACGAGTACGTCGCCGAGCAACTCCGGCGCCATATCGGCCTCGGCCTCGTCGCCCCCGGCGACGCCTTTCCCCCGGAGCGCGAGCTCGCGCGGATGTTCGGCGTCGGCCGCGCCACGATCCAGCACGCCCTGCGGGTCCTGGAGGCCGACCGGCTCGTCGAGAGCCGGCGCGGGCGCGCGGGCGGGACGTTCGTCATCGGACCACCTCGCGACGAGCAGGGCATCGCCCGCCTGCTGCTTGATCTCCGCCTCAACAAGCCCAAGATCGAAGAGGCCCTGTTCTTCCGCCGGGTCGTCGAGCAGGCGGCCGTCCAGCTGGCAGCCGAGAACGCCGAGCCCGAGGAGCTCGAGGCTATCGAGGCCTCGACCGTGGAGATGCGCAACGCGCCCACCGAGCTCGAGTTCCACCGCCACGACACCGACTTCCACCTGCGGATCGCGCGCGCCAGCCACAACAGCCTCCTGGCCGAAGGCGTGGAGCGCTCACGGTTGCTGCTCAACGACGCGATCCTGGCTCAGCCCGAGTCCGACATGTGGCACGAGCGCATCCACCGCGAGCACGAGAACATCCTCGAGGCTCTCCAGGCGCGTAACACGAAGCGCGCCACGCGCGCTGTGCGGACGCACCTCGAGCACAGCGAGCAGGGCATCCGCGCCGTCATTGCCGCGCTGCGGTAGACCGCCCCCGCCCAACGAGCCGGACCCCTCCCGCGGCCCCCGAACGGCGACGCCGCGACGCTTGACATCGCCGCGCGCTCCCCCTATAAGGACTCCAATGAGTTCCTTTGAACATTTTGGACCGACGCGGAACGAGGACGAGGCGCGATGACGACGCACGAGCCGGTCACGACCGAGCGGCATGCACTCGAGACGACGGCCATCCAGCATCTCTGGCCGCACAGCAACGACATCGAGTGGGACGAGTTCACCGACCGCGGCCTACGGGTCTTCGTCTCCGGCGATGGCTCGACGCTGACGGACGCCCAGGGTCGTACCTACATCGACGGCCTGGCGGGCCTGTTCCTCGTCAACGTCGGCCACGGACGCACCGAGATCGCCGAGGCGATGGCCGAGCAGGCGCGACGAATTGCTTACACCTCCGCCTCGGTCTCCACCAATCCGGCCGCCATCCGGCTGGCCGAGACGGTGGCCTCGCTCACCCCGGGAGACCTCAACCGGATCTTCTTCTGCTCCGGCGGCTCAGAGGCCGTCGAGACCGCCCTGAAGATCGCCAAGCAGGTCCAGGCGCTGCGCGGCTTCCCCAAGCGCTACAAGATCATCGGCCGGCGCGGCTCCTACCACGGCACGACGTTCGGAGCGATGAGCCTGACCGCCAGCGCGAGCGAGCGCTACTTCGGCCCCTTCATGGCCGGCGTGTCGCGGGTGCCATCCCCGAATCACTACCGCAACGACTTCGGCCTCGAGGGCGAGGCGGGCGACCTGATGTGCGCCCGCTACGTCGAGCAGGAGATCCTGGCCCAGGGCCCCGAGCACGTCGCGGCCGTCATCGGCGAGCCGATCTCGGCGGCCAACGGCACCCACCTCCCCTCTCCCGTGTACTGGCAGGAACTGCGCCGCATCTGCGACCGCCATGGCGTGCTGCTCATCATGGATGAGGTCATCACGGGCTACGGTCGCACCGGCAAGATGTTCGCCGCCGAGCACTACGGGATCGTCCCTGACCTCATGACCATGGCCAAGGGGCTGTCGAGCGGCTACGCCCCCATCGGCGCCGTCGCGGTGCGCGACGAGGTCTTCGAGCCCTTCAAGGAGCACGGCAACGCGATCAACCACCTCCTGACCTTCGGTGGCCATGCCGTCGCCGCCGCGGCGGCGAGCAAGAACATCGAGATCCTCCAGCGGGAGGACCTCGTCGCCCGGTCGGCCGAGATGGGCGACTACCTCATGGAACTCGCCGAGGGCCTGCGCAGCCATCCGACCGTCGGCGACATCCGCGGCGGACTTGGCCTGCTGACGGCGATCGACCTGGTCAAGAGCAAGGACAGCAAGGAGGCCTGGGGCACCAGCCACCCCTTCATCAAGGGCCTCGCCCTGCGCACCCAGGAGCGCGGTCTGATCACCCGCGTCTGGGACGTGCTACACATCGCGCCCCCGCTCGTGCTCACCCGCAGCGAGGCCGAGCAGATCATCGACATCGTCGACACCTGCCTCACCGAGGCCGAAGCGGCCCATGCGAGCGAGATCCAGTAGCCATTGCGCTGGCGGTCCCAGCACCGGAGGTTGGCTGCGGGGTTGACATCCCGCAGCCGGAGCCACTATAAAACCCTCACGCTGAGTCCATAAGGACAATAGCTCGGGCGAGTGCATGGAAGCCCCACGAGAGGAGTGCGAGTTGAGTGCCGTAGAGCCGCGAGTGGTCGCCGGAGTTGGCAAGGTCGAGAGCCGCGGCGTTGACTTCATTCCCGAGTCCGAGCGGCACTCCAAGCCGTCGGAGCTGATCCCGACCTTCATCGGCGCGCAGTTCTCGCTGACGGTCATCGTCGTGGGCTGGCTGCCGATCGCCTTCGGGCTGAGCTGGTGGAGCGCGGTGACCTCCATCACGATCGGCGTGCTCGTCGGCACGCTCCTCTACGCGCCGTTCGCGCTCTTCGGCCCGCGCACCGGGACCAACAGCGCGGTCAGCAGCGGCGCGCACTTCGGCGTGGTCGGCCGGCTCATCGGCTCGTTCCTGGCCCTGTTCAGCGCCCTGGGCTTCTACGCCCTCTGCGTCTGGACCGGTGGCGAGGCGCTGGTGGCCGGCGGCCATAAGCTGGTCGGCACGCCCGAGGGCGACGGGATGTACGTCCTCGGCTACGCGCTGATGGCCGTCGCGACGGTGATCATCGCGGTGTACGGCCACGCCACGGTGGTGGCGGCGCAGAAGTTCGTCATCGCGGCGATCGGCGCGTGCATGCTCATCGGCGTCGTCGCCAAGTTCGGCGACTTCGACGCGAGCTACGCGGGCGGCGAGTATCTGCTGGGGTCGTACTTCGCGACGTGGATGGTGGCGGCGGTCTCGGCCGCGTCGCTCCCGATCTCCTACGGGCCGTTCGCCAACGACTATTCGCGCTACATCTCGTCGCGGTTCACCGGCCGCGAGATCACGTGGGCCAACGGGGTCGGGATCTTCGTCGGCTCCTGGGTCGTCATGATCTTCGGCGCCTACATGGCCACCATGTTCCCGGCCGATGCCGCCACCTGGGTCGCCGGCTGGGTGGCGATCTCGCCCACCTGGTACATGATCCCGATCCTGCTCATCGCCCTGCTGGGCACGTTCGCTCAGGGCGCGGTCTGCCTCTACGGCACGGGGCTGGACTTCTCCTCGCTGTTCCCGAAGCTCGAGCGCGTGCCGGCGACGCTGGCGCTCAGCTCGATCGGCGTGGCCCTGGTCTACCTCGGCTTCTTCGCGTTCGACCTCATCGACTCCGTCTCCGCTTTCGTGGTGGTCCTGGTGGTCGTCACGACGCCCTGGATGGTCATCAACCTGCTCGGTTACCTGCTGCGCGGCGGCTGGTATGACCCGGCGGCGCTGCAGGTCTTCAACCAGGGCGAACGCGGCGGGATCTACTGGTTCACGGGCGGCTGGAACCTCCGAGCGCTCGCGGCGTGGGTGCCCGCCGTCGTCGTCGGCCTGCTCTTCACGCAGACGACGCTCTTCACGGGCCCCTGGGCCACGAAGATCAACGGCATCGACATGAGCTTTCTCAGCGCGGCGGTGATCGCCGCGGTGCTCTACCTGCTCCTCGTCCGGATCTTCCCCGAGCCGCGCGAGGTCTTCGGACCCGTCAGCGCGCCGACGAGCGCCCCCCGGAACGTGACGGTCGACGGCGAGCCCGCCGCGGTCGGGGCGCAGGAGACCTCTTGAGCGACACCACCCCGCACGCAGACCAAGGACTTCACTTCGTGCACCCCGATTCCCCGCCCGCCATCGAGCCCTCCGAGTACCGGGACCGCCGACGTCGCCTCCGCGACGCGATCGCCGACCGCGGGCTCGACGGCGCCGTGGTCGTCAGCCGCGGATCCCACGGTGGGGAGTGGGGCGCCGACGTCCTTTACCTCACCAACCACTACACACCGTTCTGCCAGCTGCCCGACTACGAGTCGCTGTGGCGGGGCCGTGGCCACGCGGTGTACGTGACGCGCGCCGACGGCGACGACATCCTGGTCGCCGACATCCCCGACTGGCGCTCGGACCTGGTCGCCGCCGACGACGTCCGTGTTGCGCTCGACCTCTGGGCCGGCGTCGTGGATGCCGTCCGGGCGCTGGGCCTGGACTCCGCGTCGCTCGGGCTGATCGGTCAGCAGGTGCTACCCCACGCCGGGGCCCAGCGCTTCATGGGCGAGCTGGCCGGCGCGAAGTTCACGTGGGCCGACGATGCACTGGAGCAGCTGCGCCGGCGCAAGTCGGACGCCGAGATCGCGCTCTGCCGCCACGCCGCCAAGGTCGGGTGCGAGATCACCAACGCCTTCATGGACGCCGCGGTGGAGGGCACCACCGAGGGTGACTGCGTGGCCGCGGGCCTCTCAGTCGCCGCGCGACGCGGCGCCCTGTCGTGGGACATGCCCGTCGCCTCCGGTCCCAACGTCGACCACTTCCAGTGGGAGCGCCTGCCGTCCTGGAACACGACGCGCCGCCTGCAGGCCGGCGACCTGATCCACCCCGACATCTACGGGTCGGTCAACGGCTACATGTACGACATGATCCGCACACGCGTCGTGGGCCGTGATGCCAACGACGCCGAGCAAGAGTTGTTGGAGGGCGCCATCGGCGCCATCGAGGAGATCATCGCGGGCGTCCGCCCCGGCGTGACGGCCGCCGAGCTGTTCGAGCGCGGTGACACCTGGCTGAAGGCCAACGGCTTCGACGCGACGCCGGGCAGCGAGGCCACCGAGGACGTCGCGTTCCTGGCCCAGTCCTTCCCCGCCTTCGGCCACGGCATCGGCCTGAGCTGGGAGCGTCCGTGGATCAGCTCCACCGATCCGCTGCCGCTCGAGCAAGGCATGGTCCTGGCGTTCGAGGCGCAGGCCGGCAAGCCCGGCATCGGCACCGCGGCCTTCGAGCACAACGTGCTCGTGACCGACGACGGCGCGGAGATCCTCACGGGCGACGCCAAGATGCGCTGGTAGTCCACGCACGGTGGTGGCGCGTCACGATCGGTGCGCCGCCACGACGGCCGTCGGGACTTCCACCTAGGTCGCGATGAACACGTTCTTGACCTCCGTGTAGGCGTCGAGCGCGTTGGGGCCGAGCTCGCGGCCGAGGCCGGACTGCTTGAAGCCGCCGAACGGCGTGTGCACGCGGACGGCGTTGTTGGAGTTGACCGACAGCGTGCCGCTCTCCAGGCCGCGCGCCATGCGCAGGGCCTTGCCGATGTCGCGCGTCCAGATGGACCCCGACAACCCGTAGATGGTGTCGTTGGCCAGGGCCAGTCCCTCGGCCTCGCCGTCGAAGGGCAGGAGCACGGCGATCGGGCCGAAGATCTCCTGGCGGACGGCGCGGTGATCGAGCGTGGGCGGCTCGACGACCATCGGCGCCTGCCAGAAGCCCGGCCCGTCTGGCGTGCCGGCGCGCGCAACGACCGTCAGCGAGTCGTCCAGGAACGACCGCACCTTCTCGCGATGGGCCGCCGATACCAGCGGGCCGATCTCGGTGTCCTCGCTGCGGGGGTCGCCGACCCGCAGGCGCTGCACCGCGGGCGACAGCAGCTCGGCGAAGCGGTCGTAGACCGAGCGCTCGACGAGGATCCGCGAGCGCGCGCAGCAGTCCTGGCCGGCGTTGCCGAAGACCCCCGCCGGCGCTGCCGCGGCGGCCGCCTCGAGGTCAGCGTCGGCGAAGACGATGTTGGCCGACTTGCCCCCGAGCTCCAGCGTGACGCGCTTGATCTGCTCGGCCGCCAGCACGCCGATCCGCCGGCCGACGGCGGTCGATCCGGTGAAGGCGACCTTGCCGACGTCCGGATGGGTGACCAGCCGCTCGCCGCAGACCGGCCCGGGGCCGACCACGACGTTGAAGACGCCCTCGGGCAGGCCGGCCTCGAGCAGGATCTGCTCGAGGCGCAGCGATGTCAGCGGCGTCAGCTCCGACGGCTTGAGGACCACCGTGTTGCCGGCCGCCAACGCGGGCGCCAGCTTCCAGGCCGCGATGGCCAGCGGAAAGTTCCAGGGCGTGATCAGCCCCACCACGCCGATCGGCTCGCGGAAGGTCATGTCGACGCCGCCGGCCACCGGGATGGTGCTACCCATGAGGCGCTCGGGCCCCGCGGCGTAGTACCAGAAGGTCTCGGCGACCATGCCGACCTCGCCGCGCGCGTCGACGATCGGCTTGCCGACGTTGCTCGACTCGAGTTGGGCGAGCTGCTCCTGGTGCTCGCCGATCGCGGTCGCGATCCGGCGCAGGATCTGCGCGCGGTCGTTAGGCCCCATCGCCCGCCACGCCGGGAGCGCGCGCTTGGCCGCGGCGACTGCCGCGTCGGTCTCCTCGAGCCCGCAGAGCTCGATCTCGGCCAGAGGGGCCTCGGTCGCGGGATCGAGAATCGTCAGGGTCATCGGGTCGCTGCCTCCTCGCGGGCGGCGGCGCGGACCAGCGCGCCGATCACCCGGCTCTTGTCATTGGCCTCGGGGTGCCACTGCACCCCGAGGGCGAATCGCTTGTCCGCCAGCTCAACGGCCTCGATGATGCCGTCCTCGGAGCGGCCGCTGATGATCAGGCCCTCGCCGAGGCGGTCGATCGCCTGGTGATGATGGCAATGGGCGGTGTGCTCGAGTTCTCCGGCTGCGTCGGCCGCAAGCGTGCAGGCGTCGAGGCGCACGGTGTGCGCCGTCCCGTCGAACGTGCCGATCGTGTGGCGGTGCGGCTGATCGCCCTGCTCGTCGGCGAGATCCTGGTGCAGCGTCCCGCCGAGCGCGACGTTGAGAATCTGCATCCCACGGCAGATGCCGAGCACGGGCAGATCGGCGCGCAGCGCCTCGCGCACGAGGGCCAGCTCGAACGCGTCGCGCGTCGGGCAGATCGCCTCGGTGACCTCCAGCGCCTCGGCGCCGTAGCTGCGCGGGTCGACGTCCAGGCCGCCGATGAGCAGCAGGCCGTCCACGAGCCCGATCAGCCGCTGCGCCTCGGCGACCGCGCGGCCGTCGGGCGGCAGCACGACGGCCAACGCGCCGGCGCCCTGGATCGCCCGCAGGTACGAGGCGGGCACGAGGGCCGCGTCCTGATCCCAGAAGCTCCACCGGGCGCGCTCGAACCCGGCGCAGACGCCGACGACGGGCGGATCGCCGGCCATCCTCAGACGGTCCGCTCGTAGCGCTCGCGCTCCCAGTCGGTGACCGCGCGCTGCCAGGCGCGCAGCTCCCACCGGCGGGACGTCTCGTAGTACTCGGAGAAGCGCTCGCCGAGTAGCTCTCGCAGCTCAGTGTCACGCGCGAACGCGTCGATCGCTGATTCGAGCGAGCCGGGCAGCGATGGCGCCAGCGCCTCGCCGGCCTCGGTCGCGTCACCCGTCACGCGCGCCGGCGGCGTGGTGCCCGCCCGAAGGCCGAGGACCACGGATGCGATCGCGCCGGCAAGCGCGAGGTACGGGTTGGCGTCCGCGCCGGGACGGCGCAGCTCGATCCGCGACGCCGACGGCGCGCCGCCGGCGATGGTGCGCACGGCCGCCGAGCGGTTGTCGGAGCCCCAGGTGGCGTTGACCGGCGCGAAGTAGCCGGGCACCAGCCGCTTGTAGGAGTTCAGGTTGGGGTTGTAGAGCAGCGACGCGGCGGGCATGTGGTCCAGTGCGCCCCCGACGGCTGCGGCCATGCGTCCGTCCATGCCGTCGGCGAACACGTTGTCGTCGCCGTCCCACAGCGAGACGTGCAGATGCCCGCTGGAGCCCTCCTGCAGCGGATGGGTCTTGGCCAGGAAGCTCGCCTTCATGCCCAGCAAGCGGGCGACGTCCTTGACTGCGGCCTTGACGAGAACGGCCTCGTCGGCGGCCCGGATCCCGCGACTCGCACCGAGGTTGATCTCCAGCAGGCCGGGGCCGGCCTCGGTGTGCACGGCCGACAGCTCGATCCCGAGCGCCGTCAGCGCGCGATGCAGCTCTCCGGCGAGCACGTCGAACGGCGCGAGCTCGCCGAGGCTGTAGCTCAGGGGGTGGCAGAGCGGCGCGCCGTCGGCCGCGTCGGTGAACCGAACCTCGTACTCGAAGCAGGCCATGGCCTCGAGGCCCAGCTCGGCCAGCGCGTCGAGCGCACGGCGCAGCACGTTGCGCGACCCGAGGTCGCAGAGCGTTCCATCGCTCCACAGGGGCGTCGCGAGGCAGATCTGCCAGCCCGGTCGCCAGGCCATAGGGCCGAGCGTGTCGAGCTCAGGGACGATCGTGAGGTCCGCCGCGCCCGAGCGGATCCCGATCGAATCGTAATCGGTGATCGGCTCGTCGACGGGGTCCAGCGCCAGGAGCAGGTCGGTCATCGTGGCCTCGCCACGGCGCACCACGCCCTCGAACTCGCGCTCGGTCAGTGCCTTGCCGCGCAATGCGCCGTGCACGTCGGGCAGGCCCAGGAAGACGAAGCGCGGCTGCGCGCCGTCGGTCCGACGGGACCCCTCGTCGATTACGCCCTCGTCGGTGTTGGAACTCACCCGGGAACCTCCAGAAGCTCGATGGACAGTGCTGACCCACGGTGCTCGCCTACGCCCGATACGGCCGAGACGGAGGCCAAACACCAAAGGACCACTGTTGAGTCCTTTTTATCGCTGTCGTGTTGGCCTGTCAACCGCTCCATCGAACCGGGCGCCAGAGCAGTCGCGCACCGAGGCCCTCGGTGGTCCGGCGGTGAGCCCCCGTCTGCCGCTATCGCCGGCGCGCATCCCGCGACCGGGTGGGCCTATCGTCATCGGGCGCCCGCGGTTTGACAGAGCCCATCACCGCACCGACCCGGACCGTCCGCGTAGCCGCCGTTCAGCTGGAGCCCGCGATCGGCGACGTCGAGGCGAACCTGCGCCGCTGCGAGGCGCTGGGCGACGAAGCCGGCGTCGCGGGGGCCGAGTGGATGATGCTGCCCGAGTTCTTCTCCGACCGGCATGGCCTTCAACGACCGGATGTGCGGTGCTGCCCGAGGACGGGCCGGCGCTGGGACTGCTGCGGCGGTTAGCGGTGCGCCACGCCGCCACCGTCGGCGGGTCGTTCCCGTGCCGGGACGCCGACGGGCACAACCGCAACGCATACCTCCTGATGGTTCCTGACGGCCGGCGGGGGGCCGCCACGACAAGGACCTGCCCACGATGTGGGAGAACTGCTTCTGCGTTGGGGCGCCGACGACGGCGTAAAGACATCAGGACCGGCGTGCGGGTAGGAGCGGCAGTCTGCTGGGAGCTCATGCGGACCCAAGCCGCGCGGCGGCCGCAGGCGCGTCGACGTGCTGGCCGCGGGCTCGGCGTGGTGGAGCATCCCGCCGTGGCAACTCACCTTGACGCGCTACGGCCACGTCGTCGACGAGCTCGAGGACGCCCCGCGGCTCGACGACGAGGAGGCCATTCGACAGGCGCGTGTTCCCCGCGATGTTCCCTCTCAGTTCCCCACGCCAGGTTCTGGCGGCCCGCGAACTGCGCCAGAAACGCAAAACGCCCCGTATTCGCAGGACTTCCGGACGATGGAGCCTGCCGGTCTCGAACCGGCGACCTCCTGCTTGCAAAGCAGGCGCTCTACCAGCTGAGCTAAGGCCCCCACGGCCGCGGAGTCTAGACGCGGTCCCGCGGCGGCGCAGCGCGCGTGGCGAGGACACGGCGCGTCCCGCCGAGCCCTGGCTCTGGGGCGGGACGCGCTGCGCCTCGGGTCGCTCCGGTTGCCCGGAGTCAGGCGCCGGCGGTTCCCCAACGACCGGCGGCCTTCGATGCTCTCCTCGACGCCGCCGCGTCGGGCCTTGAGCCCGTTGGACGCGGGCTGGACGCTTCGGCCGGAGCCGGCCTAGAAGTCGAAGTCGCGCGGAGGCTTCTGCTCGAACCAGAGCCGGTCGTGCTCCGGCGTCTCCTGCAGGAAGTCGGGGGTCTCCTCGAGCTCGTCGTGCTCGCCCGGCTCGGCGTCGGGCCGGGGATCCGGCTCCGGCTCGGGCTCGAGCGCGGAGAACTCCACGGTCCGCTCCCCCACGTCGTCGAGGCGCACGGAGCCCCCGGGGCGCAGCGGCTCGGGGGCGGGCTCGTCGAGCTCGTCGACGGG
>JAOPZO010000392.1 GCA_025964065.1 Solirubrobacterales bacterium
GGCTCAGCAGCGTGCCGATCGTCGTGATGTGGCTCTGCAGCGCCGCCGAGGCCACCGGCTTGGCCCCGTAGAGGACGACACCGCCGTCACGCCGCTCGACGACCCGCAGGCGGCCCGGGTTCTGCGACGGGGGCAGTGACCGGTCGGCCTGCGCCTCGGTCACGAGATCGGCGCTGGTGAGGTTGTTCTTGGTCGCGTACTCGACGAAGGCGTGGATCTTCTCGGCGGCGCCCGGCTCCCGCTCCTCGAGCCGCGCCTCCTCGGCCAGAAACCCGAGCATGAACGTGGGGCCGTAGTCCGGCGGCCGGCCGAACACGCCGAGCGTGCGATCGGTGCCGAAGTCGACCAGCCGCCGCCGGCGGCGCAAGTCGGCCGTGCTGCGTGGCACCAGCCAGCCGGTGCTCACCCGCGCGTTGAACTCGGGGTGCACAAACGTCGTGACATCCTGCGTGGCGGGATCGAACTGCGCGTCGAAGAGCTCGGCCCAGCCGTTGATCGCCGGGGCGAACGCCGGGTGGGCCGTCACGTCCTCGACCAGCTCGCCGCCCACGACCACTCGGCGACCGTCGCGCAGGCTCGCCTTGTAGGCCTCGCCCGACTTCAGAAACTGCTCCACTGCACTCCCCGATCTCCGTTCGCGAGCCACTTCCTACTACGGCACTTCGACGACCGTCAAGGCGCAGAGCCCCGGCCGGCGGAACACCGTGCGATGGGCGGTCTCCCTCACCCTTCCCAGGTGTGGGGCGACACCCCCCAAAGCACTGCCTGGGTCGGGCCGATTGACACCCGCAGCCGCGAATGGTACCTATTCGGGTCCTTCAATCCAAGGTCCGATCGCGGAGGAGCGAACGAGATGGAGTTCATCGGTGAGGAGTCCTACGATGCGAACTACTCCGCCATGTCGCTCGACGGCAGCGCGTTCTACCTCTACCCCAGCCGGCTGACCGCGGCACCGCCGCCCCCGCAGGCGCCCTCGGTGCGCTCGGTCTCCGACGGCTTCCGCGAGACCATGCGGGCCCTGGCCTCCGGCGTCGTGCTCATCACGACCCACGTGGGCGGTCGCCCGTGGGGCGTCACGGTGACCTCGTGCGTCTCGCTGTCGGTGGATCCCCCGCGCCTGCTCGTCTCGCTCATGCGCGAGACCGCCACCTGCAAGGCGATCGAGGAGGACCGGACGTTCGGCGTCGACCTCCTCGGCAACGATCACAAACGGGTGGCGGAGTTCGGCGCGGCACGCGGCGCACCCAAGTTCCTCGACGACCAGATGATCGCCGGACTCCAGACGCCGACGCGCATGCCGATGATCAAGGGCTCGCTATCGCACGTCGACTGCGAGCTCGAACAGGTTTTCGATGGCGGCGACCACGCGATCATCGTCGGGCGCGTCGTCGACGTCGTCTCGGCCCATCCCCACGCCAGTGCCTCTCCCCTCCTCTACTTCGACGGCGACTACCACCACCTCGGCGGGCCCCTGTAGGCCCACCGAGGTCCCCTGCGGTGACGCTTCGCACGATCACGCGCCGCATCGCGGTCCAGGAGGACGCCCCGTCCATCCTGCAGGCCGCCGTCGACGGGGCCCGGGAGGTCCTCGGGACCGCCGTCGCCTTCGCCGCCTCGGCCCAGGACGACCGCAACGCGTACGTCATGTCGGCGACGTCGGGGACGACGTCGGCGGCGCTCGGCAACATCGTCATCCCGCCGATGGTGGGGCTCGGCGGTCGCGTGGCGCGGCTGCAGCGCCCCATGGCGGTGCACGACTACCTCACCGACGAGTCGATCACGCGCGACTTCGTCGACGTGGTGGTCGGCGAGGAGGGCCTGCGCGGCGTCGCCTGTGTCCCGATCCACACGGCGCTGGGCGTCGCCGGGCTGCTGTACGTCGCGATCCGCCGGCCCGGCTACCTGGCCGACCGCGCGCTCGACACGCTGGCCGACATCGGCACCAGCGCCGGCGTCGCCCTCGACGGGGCGCTGGGCCAGGCCCGACAGCGCGACCTGAGCGCGTTGCGCGAGCGCCAGCACCTCGCCAGCGCGCTGCACGACTCGGTGGCCCAGACGCTGTTTGCGATCGGCGTCGAGGCCAAGCGCTCGCGCGACGGCGACGATCCTCGCGCGCTGGCCGACGCGCTCTCGGAGATCGCGGCGCTGGCGTCGCAGGCGGGCAACGAGCTGCGCGAGACGCTCCACCGCATCAACGAGATCCCGTCGCGCCTGTCGCTCGCGGTCGCCCTCGACGCCGAGGCGCGCGCCTTCGAGCGGCTGGGAGAGCTGACCGTGCGGGTGGTCACCGACGGCGACCCGCGCCCGCTGCCCGAGGTCTGCAAGACGCTCATCTGCGACACGATGCGCGAGGGTGTCCGCAACGCGGTCAAGCACGGCGGCGCGCACATCGTGGTGGTGCACGTCCGCTACGGTCACGCCGACGTTGGCGTCACCGTGCAGAGCGACCGCTCCGTCGCCCGGCAGGAGGGTCGTCCGCCGCGACCGACCGGCGGCCTGGCGCTGCTGCTCGCCCGCGCGCAGGCCTTGCGCGGAGAACTCGAGCTGGTCATCGGCGAGGAGGGCGAGGCCATCGTCCGCCTCACGCTGCCCAGCTACCGCACCGACGTGGAGACGCTCACCGCATGAGGATCCTGGTCATCGACGATCACCCTGTGGCCCGGCGCGGCCTGCAGGCCCTGGCCGAGGAGGCCTTCACCGACACGATCGTGGCGTCGGTCGCCTCCGGGCGCCAAGCGCTGACCCACGTGGCCGACAACCCGCCGGACCTCATCGTCTGCGACCTCCGGCTGCCCGGCGAGGACGCGGCCGTGCTCTGCCGCGAGCTGCTCACCCGGGTGCCGGAGGCGCGGTTGGTGATCTTCACCGCCTACGGCGAGCTCGACGAGATCCGCGAGTGCCTGGCCGCCGGCGCCCACGGCTGCCTGCTCAAGGACGCCTCGGAGCCCAACGTCGGCAAGGTGCTCGTCCGGATCATGGCCGGCGACACGATCATCGAGCCGCGGATCGCCAAGGGCCTCGCCATGGCCTACTCTCGCGAGCTGCGGGGCGACACCGTGCAGCTGACCGGCCGCGAACGGGAGGTGCTCAAGCTCCTGGCCGAGGGTCTGTCCAACAAGGCGATCGCCGAGGCGCTGTTTCTCGCCGAGAGCACCATCAAAGGCCACGTCGCGGCGCTGCGCCAGAAGCTCGAGGCGACTTCGCGCCTGCACGCCGTCGTCCAGGCCGACCGGCAGGGCCTGCTCTGAGCGGGGTTCAGGCGGTGGCCGCCCGGGCGCTCGGGCGCTCCAGGAAGTCGAGCCGCCACGGACCCTGGCCGCGGGGATCGATCGCCGGGGCGCACAGGAGCGCCCGGCCGGCTGCGTCCACCTGCCCCTCGACGTCGACCTCCACCGCGGCGACGGTGCCGGCGGCCGCCGTCACGCGGCAGAGGTAGCGTCCTGGCGCCGGGACGCTCGACCCGGGCGGCGCCACGAGCCGCTTCTCCACCGCTGCGGGGCCTGCGACGATCGTGAACGGCGCGCCGAGCAGTGCCGCGGCGCCACCGACGTCGCCGAGCGCCAGCAGCGACCGGATCGCCGTCGAGCTGACCGTCGCGCCGCCGGCGGCCACGAGCGGCACGGTCCGGGTGACGAACCGGGGGTCGGCCGCCAGCAGCGCCGGATCGCCGGCGCCGCGATGGCCGAAGCGGAAGTTGCGGCCGACGCTGACGTGCGTGGCGTGCAGCGCGCCGACGAGGATCTCGTCGACGAACTCCTGCGGGCCGTAGGCGGCGAACCTCGCGTCGAACGGGATCACCACCACCTCGGCGATGCCGAGAGCGCCGATGAGCTCCGCCCGGCGTTGCACCGTCGTGATCAGCGGCGGGGCGTGGGCCGGTGCGACGACCGACAGCGGATGCGGGTCGAACGTCAGCACGCACGTCGCGTCACGCATCACCTCACGATGGCCGAGGTGGACGCCGTCGAACATCCCCAGCGCCACGCGCCGCGGCCGGGCGTCGACGTCGGCGAGGGCGACGAGGACGCCCGCCCGCTGCGCGGCGTCCACCACGTCAGGCAGCGGCACCGAGGAACCGGTCGATGACCGACCGGTAGATCCGCGCGTAACGCTCGAGCTCGTCGATGACGATGTGCTCGTCGACGGTGTGACAGCCGGCGACCGTGCCCGGCCCGAACGCCATGACCGTCGGGATGCCCGCGACGTTCGACAGCCAGCCGCCGTCGGTGTAGGCCTGCATGCTCCGGACCCTCGGCGCGTACCCGAACTCCTCCTGGAAGGCGTCGCTGCACACCTTGACCACGTGTGCGCCCTCGTCGGTCTCGCCCGGCTCGCCCCAGCTGGCCACCTGCACGGTGATCGCTGCGGCGTCGATGCCGCAGGCCACGGCGTGCTCTTCGATGTCGCGGATGACCCTCTCGCGCGACATGCCCGGAACCGTGCGGATGTCCATCATCGCCGTGCAGGTGTCGGGGATCACGTTGACCTTCTGGCCCCCGTGAACGACCGTCCCCGGCACGACGCTCGGGCCGCCGAAGATGGCGTGCGGCGTGTGGTCGAGCGTCAGCGACCGCATCGCGGTCAGGACGTCGACCATGATCTGCACGGCGTTGACGCCCTTGTCGGGCGTCGTCGCGTGGGTCGAGCGACCGTGGGCCGTGATCTCCACGAAGCACAGCCCGCGATGGGCGGTGACGATGTCACCGTCGCCCGGTTCCACGACCACCGCGCCATCGCCCTCGACGAGGCCCTGGCGGGCCAGCACGCCCGTGCCGCGCTCGCCACCCGCCTCCTCGTCGGCCACCGCGGTGATGACCAGCTTGCCGCTCAGCCCCGCGGGGTTCGCGACCGCGCTCGCGGACGCGACGATGACCGCCGCGACCGCGCCCTTCATGTCCAGCGCGCCGCGGCCATAGATCCGCCCGTCGTCGATCTCGCCGCCGAACGGGTCGTGGGTCCAGTCGCCGGCGCTGTCGCCCACCGGGACGACGTCGAGGTGCCCGTTGAACACGAGCGTCGGACCATCGTCGGAGAATCGGTGCTCACCGATGACGCTGACGAACCCCGGAGTCTCCTCGACGTAACGGACCTCGAACCCGGCCGCCGTGAGCTCCTCGGCAACCGCGTCGCAGGCCGCCTGGGTCATCCCGGGCGGGTTCTCGCTCGGGATGCGCACCAGGCGCTGCGTCAGGGCGACGACGCGGTCGCGCACGTGTTCCGCGGTCTCGCTCATGCGGTGGTGGCGGCCATCCGCTCGACCTCGATGCCGGCGAACTTCCGGACCATGTCGACCGTCTTGTGGTTGTTGTACACCTCGTAGAGGTGCTGGCGCACGGTCGGCGGCGGCGTCGCGTTGGTGTTCTCGAACAGGGCCACGCGCATGGCGTGCGAGCTGCACGTCATGTCCCACACGAGGTTGAAGAACCGGTTCTTCTCGCGCGCCGAGACACCGTGGCCGGGCAGGAACTCGTCCAGGCGGCCGGCGACGTCCTCTCGCTCGAAGTCGGCTTGGGTGAAGCGGCTGATGAGCCCCTGGCCGCTGAGGTCACGCAGCGTTTGCATGACCTGCGGGTAGTGGACGATCGAGTGCAGCCGCCCCGCCGTGATCAGCGCGGGGTCCGGGACGCACACGCCGCTCGGCGTCATCGTCGAACGCGCCTCGCCGGCGATGATGAACGCCTTCAGCGTGGCGGCGTAGGCCATCACGTCGGCCACCGCCGCGCGGACGGGCGGAATCCGCTCGGTGCCCAACACGTCGACGATGGTCTGGGCCGTCGCGGCGAAGATCTCCGCGCGCCGTGCAAGCCGCGCGAGGATGTGCCACAGCGCAAGCGCTCCGACCTCGAGATACAGCTCGAGGGTCTCCGCGTTCCCGTAGCTGAACAGGTACTCGTCGGGCAGGAACACGTTGTCGAAGATCATGAACGTGTCCGGCTCTTCGCCCAGATGGTTGAGCGGGTGGTCCTCGGCGTTGCGCTCGTGGGTGGTCATCGGCTCGCGCGAGACGAGCGTGATGCCCTCCTGGTTGATCGGGCAGCAGGCCCAGATGATCGAGCTCTCCTCGATCCCCGGGCTCAGCAGCGTGCCGATCGTCGTGATGTGGCTCTGCAGCGCCGCCGAGGCCACCGGCTTGGCCCCGTAGAGGACGACACCGCCGTCACGCCGCTCGACGACCCGCAGGCGGCCCGG
>JAOPZO010000442.1 GCA_025964065.1 Solirubrobacterales bacterium
CCCGCCGGGCGCCCCGTGTCGGGGGCGCGCACGGTCGCGGGCGCGCTCGCCGAGCGGCACGCCGCGCACGGGCCCTGGTCGAACGCCGAGCTCCGCGCCATGCGCACCACGGAGCTCGCCGCGGTCCTCGGCCAGCGCGCCGACCACGAGCTCATGGCCCTCTACGCCCAGGCCCTCCGGGAGCTCGGGCGCTTCCTCGGGGAGCGCCGCGCGCTCGACCTCGTGCGTGCGGCGGGCGGGAGCGCCGCGGCGCTCGCGGCGTCCGTCGCCGGCGGCATGGCGCTGTGGGCCGACCGCGGGTTCTTCAAGCGCGCGCAGCTTCTCGCGAGCGACCTGGCGCTCGCCGGGGTCGCAGCGTTCCACGACCTCGACCGGCTCACGGCCTTCGCCGACAACCTCGTCCCCCACGTGCTGCGCTGCGAGGGCGTCCTCGTCTACGACGAGCTGCTCGCCGCGCACGTCGATCGCGAGGAGCTCCTGCCCTTCGGCCCGTGGGAGCGGGAGATCCGCGGCTGTGCCGTCCACGCCTGCGCGACGCTCGCGCCGCGGCTCGGCCTGGACGAGCGGACGCTCGACCACCTCCTCTGGACCCGTGGCCAGGCCCCGGGGATCAAGGCGCGCCCGCGTCACCGCTGCCGGACGGTCTACTACTGATGGTGCGGCTGCGGACGGTCGACGCGACCCTCCGCGCCGAGGTCCTGGGGCTCTCCCCCGCCCCGGAGGACGTCCGCTTCTCGGGCGCGGGCGCCGACGTGCTCCCCGCCGCGGAGCGGCACGCGACGCGGGCGGCCGTGGCGATCGTGCGCGACGGGCAGGCGGTGGGGTTCCTGGCGCTCGACCCGGCGGACCCGATCTGCGCCTACGCGGCGCCCGCGCCGTCCGTCGCCCTGCGGGCGTTCTTCGTCGACGAGCGCTTCCAGCGCCAGGGCGTCGCCCGCGCCGCGCTCCGGCGCCTGCCGGGCTTCGTCCGCGACGGCTATCCCGAGGCGGAGATCGTCGTGCTCACCGTGAACGTCACGAATCCGGTGGCCATGGGCGTCTACCGGCGCGCGGGCTTCGAGGACACGGGCCGCCTGCACCTGGCGGGCGTGCACGGCCCGCAGCACGTGCTCGTCCTGGCGCTGCGCTAGCCCCCGGCGGGGTTCTGCCCGCGGACGGAGCGCAGCTCGCGCACGGCGGCCTGCGGCTCCGGGTCCTCCGCGGCGCCGAGCTCCGCGAGCCGTCGCTCGAGCGCGCCGAGCCGGCCCGAGAGCCCGCGGATGGCGTCGGCGACGGGGTCCGGGAGGTGGATCCAGTCGGCGTCGGGGCCCTCGGGGCGCTTCCCGTCGACCCGCACGGGATGGCCGGGGTTGCCGACGACCGTGGCGTTCGGCGGCACGTCGGTGATCACGACGGAGTTCGCGCCGATCTTGGCGCCGTGCCCGATCGTGATGGGGCCGAGGAGCTTCGCGCCCGAGCCGATCGTGACGTTGTCCTCGACGGTCGGGTGCCGCTTCCCGGTCGCGAAGCCGTTGCCGCCGAGCGTCACCCCCTGGTACATCGTCACGTTGCGCCCGACCCTCGCCGTCTCGCCCACGACGACACCCGTCCCGTGGTCGATGAAGAGCGCGTCGCCGACCTCCGCGGCCGGGTGGATCTCGATCCCGGTGATGGCGCGGCTCGCCGTCGCGATCACGCGCGGGACCACCGGGACCCCCGCCTTCTGAAGCGTGTGGGCGACGCGGTGGGCGAGCAGCGCGTGGACGCCGGGCCACAGGCCGAGCACCTCCACGGAGGAGACGCCGCGGGCGGCCGGGTCCCGGTCGTGGACGGCGCCGACGTCCAGGCGGACTTCGCGCGCGACGCGCGCCAACGTTCCGAGGCCGAGCATGTGCCGGGTACGGTACCCCCCGAATGGATCCGCGACGGGTGCTCCTCTTGCACGGCTGGCAGGGCTCGGGCGACGGCCACTGGCAATCGTGGCTCGCCGGGGAGCTCCGGGGAGCCGGCCACCACGTCCGCTTCCCCGACCTCCCCGAGTGCGACCAGCCGTGCCCGGACAAGTGGGGGGCGACCCTCCACGAGGAGCTCGCGGCGCTCGCGGCGCTCCCCGGCGAGGGCGAGCGCGTCGTGTGCGCGCACTCGCTGGGCTGCGTGCTCTGGTTCCGCGAGGCGTCGCGGATCGCTCCCGAGCTGCGGGTGGACCGCGTCGCGCTCGTCGCTCCGCCGTGCCCGGGCGCGAAGGTCGCCGAGCTCGCCCGCTTCTACCCGACGTGGGCCGACCGGGACGCGGTGCGCGGCGCGGCCGGCCACACGCGCCTGGTGTGCGCGGACGACGACCCGTACTGCCCCGGCCGGGGCGCGGTGCACCACTGGGCCGAGCCGCTCGAGCTCGTCGTGGACCTCCTGCCGGGGCGCGGTCACCTGAACGTGGAGGCGGGCTACGGGCCGTGGCCCGCGCTCCGCGACTGGGTGCTCGGCGGCGTGCCGGCCCCCGTCGGCGCCTAGCGGAGCGCCCGCCCGCTCAGTACGCGAACCAGCTCGCCGAGACGTAGCGCTCGCCCGAGTCCGGCAGCACGCAGACGATCCGCGCGCCCTCGTACTCGGGCCGCTCGGCGAGCTGCAGGGCGCCCCAGAGCGCGGCGCCGCAGGAGATGCCGGCGAGGACGCCCTCCGTGCGGGCGGCGAGGCGCGCCGTCTCGATCGCGGCCTCGTCCGGCACCGGGATGACCTCGTGGAGGAGCTCGCGGTTCAGGACGGGCGGGACGAACCCGGCGCCGATCCCCTGGATCTTGTGCGGCCCCGCCGGGCGGCCCGAGAGGACCGCCGAGGACTCGGGCTCGCAGGCGACCACGCGGAGCTTCGGGTTCTTGTGCTGGAGGTACTCCCCCGCGCCCGTGATCGTCCCGCCCGTGCCGACGCCGCAGCAGAGGACGTCGACCTTGCCGTCGAGCTGCTCCCAGATCTCCGGGCCCGTGTGCTCGCGGTGGGCCTGCGGGTTCGCCGGGTTCGAGAACTGGTCGGGCAGCCACACGTCGGAGCGCTGCGCGAGCTTCCGCGCGGCCGCGACGGCCTCGTTCATCCCGCCGAGGGACTCGATGACCTCGACCTTCGCGCCGTAGAGGCGGAGCAGCCCCTCGCGCTCGCGGCTCATCCCCTGCGGCAGCGTGAGCACGAGCTCGTAGCCCTTGGCGGCGCACACGAACGCGAGCGCGATGCCCGTGTTCCCCGAGGTCGCCTCGACGATCGTCGTCTTCCCGGGCTCGATGCGCCCCTCGTCCTCGGCGGCCTGCACCATCGCCTTGCCGATGCGGTCCTTCACGGAGCCGCCGGGGTTGAACGCCTCGATCTTCCCGTAGAGCTCGATCGCCGGCGGGGCCATGCGCGAGAGGCGCACCATCGGGGTGCGCCCGACGAGGTCGGAAACGTCGATCGGGATTGGGGACATTAAGGTCAGCGTATCGCCGCCCGACCGGCTTGGCACCGCGGCAGCTTTCACCTGTTACGTTCGCGCCGACATGGACCGTCGTCGCTTCCTCTCGGCCAGTGCGGCCGGGGCCGGATCGCTGTTCTGCTCGCTGCAGAACGTCGAGAGCGCCACGCGCGCGGACGTCA
>JAOPZO010000449.1 GCA_025964065.1 Solirubrobacterales bacterium
GGGGGCCGGAGGCCGGCGCGCAAGGAGCGCCGGGGCGGGGGGGGCGCTGCAGCTACTCGGAGCGGCGCCCCTCAGACGGAGGGGAACTCGCCCGGCACGCGCGAGCGACGCCGGTCGCGCACTTCCCGCTGCGTGTCGGGCGGGGCCTGCTCGCCACGACGACGACGCTCCGAACGCCGACGATCGACGATGACCTTCACCCCGGGGTCGTCGGCGTAGTACGCCTCGAGCTTGGGGAGGAGCTCGTCGGCGAGCTCCTCGGGGACGACGCAGTAGATCAAGACGGGTTCCCGGCGGTCACAGCGGGCGAGACTACGCGACGTCCGTGACGAGGTGCAACTCGCCCCGCTCGTCCGCAGCCGCGTTCGGCTTCTGGTCGGCAGGGTCGAGCTCGGAGAGCTCCGCGCCCTGCCCGGACACGCGGACGCCGGCCGCCTCGTCGCCGAGGTCGACCTCGTAGCGGTACCACGAGAGCTCCCAGCCGACGACGATCGTAACGATCGCGCCCTCCGTCGCGCTCGGGCGCGCGGAGACGATCGGCGCGCCGAGCGAACGGGCGACACCCGAGACCGTCCGGGGGTGCGGGCTGGCGTTGAAGACCTCGAGCGCCCGGCCGACCTTGAGCTCCGCGTTCGTCGGGATCGCGTGCACGTTGCGCTGCTGGCGCGGGGCGCCGTGCGACTCCGGGACGGGCAGCGCCGCGTGGGTGGGCAGCGGGTCCGGCATCACAGGCATGACGGGCTCGACGACCGCGGGCTCGACGTAGGCCGGCTCGTCGTAGTAGCCGTCGTCCTCCTGGGTCCGGCGGCTCGTGGGCGCCGCGGAGGCCCGCTCCGCGCCGGCCTCGACCTGGCGGGCCTCGCGGCGGTGGCGGAGTCGTCCGAGGAGCGAGCGGGCCGCGCCGCCACGGTCGTTCGGGCTCGGCGCGAGGCCGTCGACCCCCTCGCGGATCCAGCCCTCGTGCATGGCCCGTGACGTGCAGAGCTCGCACACGGTGCGACGGGAGCCGCTGTGCAGGAACACGTCGGCGTTCTCCCCCCGCAGCAGCGTGCGACCGCACACGTCGCAGGAGACGACGGCCATGTTCGTGGCGATGGACTTGCGGTTGACGGACAAGGCGATCGAGGCTAGCACCGGCCCCCGTGCTCCGGGGGCGGGCCGTTGCGGGCTAGCGGTCCTCGTCCGTGAGGCGCCCGCGAAGGCGCAGCACGGCCTTCGTGTGCAGCTGGGAGATGCGCGACTCGGTCACGCCGAGGACCTCACCGATCTCGCGGAGGGTGAGGTTCTCGTAGTAGTAGAGGGCGATCACGAGCTTCTCGCGCTCGGGCAGCCGCGCGATCGCGTCGGCTACGCGATCCTTGAGGTCGGTCTGGTCCATCACCGCCGCGGGATCGGGCGCGTCGGGGTCCTGCAGCGTGTCGAGCAGCGAGACCTGGTCGCCGCTCGCGTCGCTCACGGTCCACAGCTCATCGAGCGCGGCCACCGTCGAGTTCGAGATCTGCAGCAGCGCGTCCTGGAACTCCTGCACGGTCATCTCGAGCTCGATCGCCATCTCCTCGTCGGAGGGCGCGCGCTGCAGCTTGTGCTCGAGCTTCGCGTTGGCCTTCTCGATCGCGCGGGCGCGGGCGCGCACGGAGCGCGGCACCCAGTCGAGGGAGCGCAGCTCATCGATGATCGCGCCCTTGATGCGCGTGATCGCGTACGTCTCGAACTTGATCTCGCGCTCGGGCTCGAACCGCGAGATCGCGGAGATGAGCCCGACGAGGCCGTACGAGATGAGGTCCGCCTCGTCGACGTGGGCCGGGAGCCCCGAGGCCATGCGGCCCGAGACGTACTTCACGAGCGGCGAGTAGGCGACGACGAGGCGCTCGCGCGCACGCTCGTCGCCCGAGGACTTGTAGCGCCTCCAGAGGTCCTTCAGCTCGATCGCCTTGACGTTGGTCTCCACCGGTGTTCTCTCTCCGTCGGGTGGTGGTCTCAGGCTCGCGGATGAGCCTGGGCGTAGGCCGACTTGAGCCGGGCGGACTCTACTCGAGTGTAGATCTGCGTGGTCGAGATGCTCGCGTGACCGAGCAGCTCCTGGATCGCGCGCAGGTCGGCCCCGCCGTCGAGCAGGTGGGTCGCGAAGGAGTGCCGCAGCGCGTGGGGTGTGACGCCGCCCTGCACCGCGGCGCGGCGCGTCCACACCGCGAGGCGCCGCCGGACGTCCGAGGTCGAGAGCCGCTTGCCGGTCTTCGAGAGGAAGAGCGCGAGCTCCGCGGGATCCGTGGCGAGCACCGTGCGACCGCGGGCCTGGTAGCGCTGGATCGCGGTCAGCGCGGCCTCTCCGGCAGGCACGAAGCGGGTCTTGGAGCCCTTGCCCTCGACGCGGACCTGCTCCCCGTCGAAGTCGACCATGCTCACGTCCAGGTCCACGAGCTCCGCCGCGCGGAGCCCGCACGCGTAGGCGAGCTCGAAGATCGCGCGGTCCCGGAGCTCGAGCGGCGAGGAGGCGGGGATGCCGTCGAGGAGGCGCGCGAGCTCGTCGACGCGGAGGACGTGCGGGAGCTTCGCGCCGCGCTTGGGCGAGGGCACGAGCTCGGCCGGGTTGGCCTGCACGATCCCGTGCGCGCGGAGCACGCCGAAGAAGCCGCGGATCGCCGCGAGCTTCCGGGCGACGGTCGCCGGGCTCGCCTTCCGCTCGCCGAGGCCCTGCGCGAAGCGGCGCAGGACGCGGACGGTGACCGCCTCGGGGGTGATGGCCTGGGCCGCGCACCAGGCGGAGAACTGGCCGAGGTCGATGCCGTAGGCACGGCGGGTCTTCTCCGCCATCCCGCGGCGCGCGAGGTCCCTGTCGAAGAGCCGCAGGGCCCCGGCCCACCCGGCGTCGGCCCCGCTAGCGTGGACCGCATGGCCTTGTTCTTCATCGATACCAGCTCGGGTCACGTCGCCACCTCGACGCAGCTCGTCGCCGCCGGCATCGCGCCCGCCGACGGGATGCCGCCGCGGCCGTGGCTGCGGATCCAGGGCACGGGCGACGCCACGACCATGTGGTACGCGGTGCTGCGCAGGCAGGAGAAGGGGATCTTCATCGGCACGCTGGTCTTTCGCCACTCCCCCCACCACTCCCTCCTCCTCGAACGCGGATGGGAGGAGATCGAGGTGTCGGAGATCTCCGCCCCCGCGCCCGCGTAGGAGCGCTCAGCGTCGCGCGACCGCGCGCGGGACGAGCGCCGCGCGGTCCGAGCGGGCGTCCGAGACGCCCGCGGTGCGGCCCGTCCGCGGCTCGATCCCGGCGAGCTGGATGCGCGGACGCACGCCGTACTCCCCGAGCCGGCTCAGCGTCCAGCCCCGCGCCTGCAGGCTCGCGAGCGCCGCGGGATCGACGCGGGCGTCCTCGATCTCGAGCGTGCTCGTGCCCTGGCTGTCGAAGCGCTCCGCGTCGACCGCCTGCGCGAGCGTGAGCCCGAAGTCGACGCGGTTGATGATCGTCTCGAGCGCGCCCATGATGATCCGGGAGCCGCCCGCGCCGCCCGTGAGCAGGATGGGCCGGCCGTCCTCCACGAGAATCGTCGGGCTCATGGAGGAGCGCGGGCGCTTGCCGGCGCGCGGCTCGTTCGCCGTCCCGGCGGCGGAGAAGTCGGTCAGCTCGTTGTTCAAGAGGATGCCGGTGCCGGGCGCCACCACGGCCGAGCCGAACTCCTGCTCGTTCGTGCACGTGAGCGACACGGCCGCTCCGCGGGCGTCGACGACCGAGACCTGCGTCGTCGAGCCGTTCGGGTTCGTCTCCTCCCCGCTCGCACGCGCGCCCGCCGCGGCGGGCAGGCGCCCGGGCGCGTGCGCCGTCGTGCGCTCGAGCTGGATCTCGCCGGCGCGCGCGTCGGCGTACGCCTTGCTCGTGAGGAACGCGGTGGGCTGCGGGACGAACGCGGGGTCGGCGAGGTAGGCGTTCCGGTCGGCCCAGGCGATCCGCTGCGCCTCCGCGACGAGGTGGATCGCGTCGGCGCTGCTCTGCCCGGCCTTCCGGAGGTCGAAGCGCTCGAGCAGGTTCAGCATCTCGACGATCGCCACGCCGCCGCTCGTGGGCGGGCCCATCGTCACGACGTCCCGGCCGCGGTAGGTCCCGGTCACGGGCGCGAGCCAGCGGGCGCTGTAGGCCTCGAGGTCGGCGAGGGTGAGCAGGCCGGGGTCGTTCGTCGGCCGGGCGGCGCGCATGTCGGCGACGATGCGGCGCCCGATCGCGCCCCCGTAGAGCGCGGCGGGGCCGCCGCGCATCAGGCGCCGGAGGCTCGCGGCGAGCTCGGGCTGCACGAGCGTCTCGCCGGGCGCATAGGGCTGCCCGTCCTTCAGGAACTGCGCGGCCGCAGCGGGGAAGAGGCGCAGGCGCGCCGCGTTCTGCCGCATGGCGCCGACGAGCGAGGTCGGGATCCGGAAGCCCCGCCGGGCCAGGCGCTCCGCGGGAGCGATCGTCGCCGCGAGGCTGCGCGTGCCGTAGCGCTGCAGCGCGGCGTCCATCCCCGCGACGGTCCCCGGGACGCCGACCGGCAGGTGCCCCGTGAACGTCTTGTGCAGCCCGGGCGGGTCGAGCGTCTGCGGCGTGTACGCGGCGGGGGCGGCCTCGCGGAAGTCGAGCGTGCGGGTCGCGCCCGAGGCGCTGCGGTACACGAGGAAGCCGCCTCCGCCGATCCCGCAGGACTGCGGGCGCGCGACGGAGATCGCGAAGACGGCGGCCGCCGCGGCGTCGATCGCGTTCCCGCCCTGGGCGAGCACGTCGCGGGCGACGCGGGAGGCGGCGGGGGACTCCGTCGCGACGACGCCCGTGCGGCCCTCCGCTGCGACCGGAAGCCGCGAGCCCTCGCGGGCGTCCGCGGGGGCCACGCCGAGCGCGAGCAGTCCGGAGCAGGCGAGGACGAGACGGCACGCGCGCGGCAGCATGGGCCCGCCCCTACCCCGTGTGTCCCGCCTTCACCCGGCGCGCGTCAGCGGCGCTACGTGATGAGGATCTTCGCCCCGACCGGCACCTTGGGGTACAGGTCGACGACGTCGGCGACCCGCATCCGCAGGCAGCCGTGGGAGGCGTTGGAGCCGATGGAGCCCTCGGAGCTCGTGCCGTGGATGCCGACGCCGTCGATGATCCCCATCCAGCGGGCCTTGAGCGGGTTCTCGGGCGAGCCGCCCGGGATGACCTGGCCCTGGAGGCTGCCGGCCCAGTCGGAGTTCGGGACGGACCACGCCGGGTTCACGGCCTTGTTGGCGATCGTGAACTGCCCGGCCGGTGTCGGGAACTCGGCGGTCCCCGCGGCGATGCCGTAGGTCTTGACGAGCTCGAGGTCGCGGTAGAGGCGCAGGGTGTTCGCGCCGCGGTCGGCGATGAGCACGACCGGGTTGCTCCTCGCGAGGTCCTTCGTGGAGACCTTCGGGGCCACCTTGCGGGTGGCGGCGACGAAGCGGCGGTCGGCCGTCGGGGAGACGAGCGCGGCGTTGATCGCCTCGTGCAGCTCGCTCGCCTTGACCTGCAGACCACGACGCCCGGGCGCCATCTCGACGCCGCTGCCGGTGATCTGCAGCGTCGCGTCCTTCGCGGGGCGGCCGACCTCCTTGCGGACCTTGTCGAGCAGGCGGACGACCGCGCGGTCGGAGAACGTGACCGCGGGCTCGAGGTCGGCCTCGACCTTCCCGCCCGTGACCCGGCGGAGCGTCCGGCCGAGCATGCCCCCGTCCTCCGAGCGGCGGACCGCGTCGTCGACGACGGCGTCGACGTTCGTCTCGATCTTCGCCTCGCGCGCGCCGAGGGTCCACGTGGCCTTGTCGTGGTGGACCTTCACGGGCTCCTGCAGTGCCGCGACGAGCTCGCGCTCGAGGCGCTGGCGCGCGACCGCAGGGGTCAGCCCGCCGATGTCGACGCCACCGACCGTGATGCCCTTCGCGACCTCGACCGTCCGCGCGCCGTCGAAGGCGAAGACGCCGCCCGCGGTCGCCAGCAGGACGACGAGGAGGACTGCGGGGATGAGCAGGGTCTTCTTGGACATGGGCCTCGGGCGGCGGAAGTGTAGGCAGAGCAGCGGGTTTGCGCTACTCGGAACTCCTGACTACCCGGCTCGTCGCGGCAGGCACTAGACGGCAGCGCGTTGACGCGCCAGGAGCGCGTCCATTGCGGAGAGGACCGTCTTGCGGCCCGCGTGCTCGGCCTCGTGCGCCCGGAGCGCCTCGAGCGCGGCGGGCTCGAGGCCCGGGAGGAGCGCGATGACCTCCCTCGCGTCGAGGTCGGCGTAGCCCGCGGGCGGGGCGTGCACCGGCGCGGGCGGGGCCGGCG